>NZ_PIZM01000010.1:49668-150690 GCF_002835465.1 Psychromonas sp. psych-6C06
GTTTACAAGCCTGTATCTCGATGCGGGCTTTTTTGTGTCTGTAATTTGTAATAACAAATTTGTATAATTCAATTCCATATATTGGAACAAGAACGAAATCTAGCGTTATTAAACCAGCAAACAAAGGTCTTGAACTAGTATCTCTTATTTCTAGATAAGATCTGACATAGTCAAATTTGTTTACAAGCCTGTATCTCGATACGGGCTTTTTTGTGTCTGAAATACGGCTATGAGTTATTAATACCAATTCCGCTAATATAGTGATTAAATATTACGCAGGAAAAAGGAGTTAGTTCAAGGCGAAAATTGATGCAAATGGTTGTTTCCTTTACGAAATTTTTAACGCTTAAATAGCTTCTTTTAACCAGTAAGATTGATCAGTTATTTAGTAGATTTGGCATTACTACCAACTAAAACATACAAATCGCCATTTATCACAAGAGGATACTCAAACAAACAGCTTCATCATCGCTAGATAGCTCGCTTTTTTATAAAAAAATGTCCACAATAGCCTCTATATTTTCAATAGTGGTGATGCTTTTAATGACTCAAACTCCTGTAACCTTTTACTGGCACGATTATGAGTAAGACAACTCAAGAGACTGATTAAAAATATATTATTAAAACTAAAAATAATGAAGGTACAAAGGAAGGTACAACTTAATAAACCACTGTTTGTGCGAAGGGAAGATCGGGCAATTTAGCGATCACATTCTCCCCCTCTACTTTAACGTAATCATCAACTGCCAATCCAGGCACCGACACCACCCACAATAAAGCAGTACCCCACTTTACTTTGACGCGATTAAGGCCAACATCAACCTGTGTTACTTGCGCACGAAAAATAGTGCGCTTTTCCGATAATGCTTGAAAGCGTTTTAAGGTGTTAACTGTAGCCATGATTTAACTCTATTTTTGGTTGTTGCCAAATATCAGCAATACTCTGCAGTGGTACATTGTTATTTAAACACAACCCTGTAACCGTTTTATTTTCAAACTTAATACGCACGATGTCGCCAGGTAGTAGTAAACCAAAATCTCCACCAGGAGGAAGCACGGGAAACTTTAAGCCGATCACCTCTTGCAAACCGCTATTAGAAAAAATATTTCTGGCAAGCTCATTATTTACAGCATGATCTTGTGACAGTGGACTTAACACATCATCGGCCCAACTATCACCCGCCGTTCCATCCATTACCGGATTCGTGACAACACCCTTATATTCACCACTAATCATCACCGTGTTTAATTGTGGTGTTTGATGGTCTTGGCTAGACGTCGTAGTGATATAATTTGCATCAATAACATGATCACATTGCGCATCTGTTAATGCTTTCCAATTCCATGGACTAAATTTGTAGCGAGGTTGAACATGTATGGCATCAAGAAGAATATCAGGCTTCAAAATCGCCCCGACGGCTGTTGCTGCTTTCTGAGCAAGGTCAATACTCGATAAATTCATATAACTAAATGAATCAGGAGCCAGGTTCCATTCCGGCGTTAATGTATTACGTTGCAACGAAAAATTAGTACTTTCTAGCTTGCTTTGTATTAATTGCCACATGCCTGTGACGCTTTCAATGTTGCCGGTATAGAGTTCACCATGCGGTTTATGTAAAAATTGCACCGATGAAACAGCAGTAAAACTATAAGCTTGATGCGCAAAATTCGTAGCCTCGCTATATTCCCGCAATACAAAATTTAACTTATGCCCATTTACTTCTATTTCAAATTTAGCGCGAGTGCCTAAATAATTAAGACATTCTTCGCCAAGCAATACCCCGCTTAAGCTATAAACAAAACTATCAATATCAAAATCAAGGGTTGCATTTATCGGTGCTAGCGCCGTTTTAACGCTGCCCGATGACACATGATTAACAATTACTTCATTCATAACAATTAACGCATCCAGTTCTATTCTTAAAAAATCCAGTTCGCCGGTGTTGCTCCATAGAAATTTAAAATCTAATGGGGTGATTGGGTGATCTGGAACGATTGTGGGTGGAATGATTATGGGTTGTCGTTGGCCCGTTGGGTTTACTGCATCTTCAAAATGGCTTAACCACTGTTTTACAATCGCCTTACCACTTTCAAAGTGATTAGTTACTTGGTGTCGTAGCGCATCTGTGTTTTGCCAACATGCAGATTTTGCACAATCTGAACGAGAGGGATATAAATAACCACTGCTAATATCATTAGCACAATCTGTGCCTTTGAAAAACAGTGAACTTAAATCCCTGTCTGCATCTGCTAAACGATGGTTAGTCTGCACAATATTTGATTGCACGTTATCGCCATCGCGTTGCAATGCAATACAGTTTTTCTGTTGTTTAGGTAACTGTTGTTGCAGAGAGTCGATACTGCGTTGCATTGATTGCGCATCGCGTTGCAGTGAAATAATATTTGATGAAAGCGCGGGGCTATCTTCAAAGTAACTGCTAATCACGTTGCTACGCTTAATAGCTTGCGCGTTCCGCGATGTAACCGCCGACTTAATGCCACGATCAACATTTATATCAACCTCAATATCATCGCTTGTCACCTGTTTGTCGATAACATTATCAGCAACGATTGATGACAGACTATCTAACCCTGCATGACTAATTACAGCGTGCAAGCCTGACTCTGCAACTATATCAATAATCGGGGTGATGCCCGCGACTGAAACGGGTGCGGGGTGATAATTTTGAGCAACAATATCGATAATTTTTGGGGGGGCGATGCCTCCCTCAACAATAAAGTCTAACTCTCCCGTGGCTGACCAACGGCTTTTAAACTGCATACGCCACACCTATAGCTCAGTTATTAACCAACCCTTTAAACGCAAAAGGCTACCCGCAAATAAAATGGTACTTGGTAACTTTAAATCTTCGCTACTCGCACTATCACCAACACTCAGCGAGGCTAACACCGTGTTATCAATGGCGATGATTTTAGCGCTTTTAGCTTCAGCGTTAATCAACACCATCGACTCTGGCAAGTCTCTGAAAATTAACTGACCATTTGCGATGCTTGATTTTGAAGGGCTAGGAAATAGTAAATTGCACACTTCTTCTTGCGCCTCATTATAAAGAATAAGGTGTGTTTCCTGCGCATCAATCGCATCACATAACATTTGTAAGCGTGCATTTTTTATAGCAACTGAAAAGTTAATCGTCATGCTTTGTCACCTTTATTAATTTGTATTCAATGACTAAAAAACACCCCATTAGAAGAGAAAAAAGCCCACCAAAGGCGAGCAAAAACAAACTATTTTCGGGCATTTTATTGTCTCCCATAGGGCGTAGGTGTTTGCCAATCAGAAGAGATTGCACTGTAATCGGGCGGTGTGTGTTCATCTGCATTGCCGTATTGCGCTGTCACCATATATTTTTTGCTCATAAGCAGTGAATCAAAGCGATAGTTACCATTTTCATCACTGACCGTTTCATCAATCAATACACCTGAATCGTGGGAAAATAACATCACCCGTTTATTTGCAACCGGAATGTCACTTAATTCCGTTTTGCTTTCGATATAACCAAATTCGCGTAGTTTGCTATTTTGGTCAACTATGGGGTCAGTATAGAAAGGGTTATTCTTCACGGCATAGGTTGAGTCAAAAGGCGCGATTCCGTGGTGTTCAAGGTAAATCGGCTGCGGGTTTGCTTGCGCCTTTGTTTCTCTGTTTGACCATGTTATGGATGATAAGCTGAGTAGTAAGTTTACAATTGGAGCTTGGGAAACAAAGTTAACCCTTGCGTCTATTTCATGCTGAGTTAATGGGCGGTTGTAAATAGCGCAATCTGACACTTCGGAATTACTATATACGCCTATCCCAAGATCACTTGTGTGCGTGAAAGCGCCAACTGATAATTTCAATCCAGCGATTAAACCACTGAATAAGTTTCCTGGTACCTCCAATAAAACATCACCATCTACATACAGCTTAGACTGATCTGTCGCTTCCTCGTACTGCATAACAACGTGGCGTGGCTCTGCAAAAAGCGTTTGTGATCCGTTAAATAAATTTGAAGCACCTAAAGCGTAAAGGTTGTAATCGTTACCATCCCGCTGAATAAACTGAACCCTATCTGCGTTGTTCTCTATTTCTCCAAACTGATTAAAAGCAAACGCTGCTTTGTAAAGGTCTAGCTCGTTTTTAAATCTACACCAGACCTCTATACAGCGAGTGCTAAGATTGTTATCAACAGCCATGTAATTAGTCACTGTTTCTCTTCTTTCTGGATCATACGGCGGTACATACGCCCCTAGGCCTTCGGGAGATAAGGCTTCCGTGTTGTGAGAAACAGAACCGACCACGGTCATATGATCGCGCGAAAGACTTAAATCCTCACCGTTTACGTAAAGTGGCCAATAACTTAACAAACCCTCTGTATCTAATATGGTTTCTTGGTAGGTTCTAGGAGGGGGTAAAAGGTTAAAGTGGGTCGTTACATCGCCTTGTGAAAAAGCTTCATTGTAATAAGCAGCGTAGGCGCAAGTACCTTTCCATTTCGACTCAGCTGCTACACCATTAACCGCACCTGCCACTGACCAGAAAAGGGCGCCTACAGCATTAGCTGTAGCCTCGTTTTTCAATTCTTGTGAAGCTGCCGATACACTACACAACACCCCATTTTTGTATAACTCAACCAAACCTGTTGTTGCATGATGAACGGCAACAATATGACAAAGTTCGTCCACTTTCGGTCTATCATAAATTGTTCGTGTATACCTATTAATTCGCTCCGATGATGGGGTGCTCCTTGCAGAAGATCGAAAGCTATCAATATCTTGTTGAGACACGTTTATATAATTATCAACAGAATCACCTATATCAAAAATGCGCGACCAGGTTGTGTACTCTGAAATAGTCATTAACGTTTCTATCGTTTTATCACCAGTGGTAAAGCCAGAACCTTGCAACTTTAACCACTGCGAACCATCCGTTCTAGCAAACCTAAAGCCGTTTCCCATCTCATAAATTGGATCTCCACCTTGCCAAGCGGCAGTTAAGCCTAAACTACCCTCTGGCGTTATCGTTGATGACTCAAAATGAATAAAAGTTAGTGGGTTTCTTCCTCTTATTTTGTCAAATAAAGTTAAAGCGCCCATACCTACACCTCGACCGTTGAAATATCAAAGCCAATCAGCGTTGCGGATAAATCAGAACGGCGATCATAAGTTGCTCGTAAAAAGCGGAATATTTTGTTGGGGTGCTCTGGTAAATCCTGTAGGTTTTTACGCTCTAGCGATGTGGCGTTAGCCAATGGCTCTACGAGTATAGGCATATAGCCACGCAATGTATTATCTGACTCTTGAACAATAGTGGGCGAGGTGTTGAGATAAAAGCCGTTAGTCGCAGAATCAGGGTAGTTAAACAAGTCACTGCCACGGCTTCCCATGCCACGTTTTTTCCACGAATCGCCGGCATCTAATTGATGGTATCTGCGTGCAACATAGTTCTGACTAGCCACGTTGTTACTGGCGAAATAGTTGTAATATGGATAAGCACTGTTAACTTGATCCCATCGCGCATAAGTACCATCGCTCGCGCTAGATACAGGAACATGATTCATTATAAAGTGATATTTATCTCCGGCTCTAAGCGTGTCAATGTAACCCGCCACAAAGCAAGCTTGCTCTTTACCTGCGCCATATTCTGGCATAGAGAAAATAAAGCGATTGTCACCCACTAAATCCCATTTATGATCACTGTATCGACCAGTTGCAGGCCAACAATGTTCATAAATTGTTTCATAGGTATCTATGTCCGTTACGTTCTCAACCATTGCCACTTTCATTAGTCGTGCGTAAGTACCTGACCACCCACTAAACGCTGTGTTATCAATGCGTAATGACACCTCACCTAAATTACCTGCGGGGCTGAAAACTAAAATGTCATTAGTTCCGTTGGAGTGAGTAATCTCCCAACCTAGCGGTGCAATTTTAATTTCTAATGAACCACTTGCGGGCGCAACGGGTACAGTATCAAGCTCGAACCAAATTTCAGTCGAGGTAACTTTAATAATGCGGTGCTCACCATTGTAATCAGTCACTGCGCTACCTGAACAAGCGATAACTGAGTCCTTTTCATACGCATGACCACCACTAAAACTCGCCTTTGCTAGCAATTCTGTTTCATCCCAAACGATAGAATCAGGCGCTAGCGAACCAAAACCATCAACTAAACAGGCTTTTAAAATGGCAATCATTGTTCCCGCATCGCTATCACCCGTTTGACCTGCGCCTTGCATACTTTCGTTATAAAACTTAACTGGATATGTTTTCATTACTTGTTACCTTTTGTGTATTTTAGGTCTGATTTTGGGATTGCTTTTGAGACTTGGGCGGTTTTGATGAATACGGTTTCTGCATCTATTTCGCGCATCACTTCTACCACTAACCCCGCGGGCAAGTTGTGATGCCCGTGGCGCTTAATAGTGACTATTACGTTACTCATTTACGCCACCTCTTTGTTAACATTGCCACGGATTTGAAGTTCAAATTTGTCACTTTCAATCGGCGTTTCTGGCTCGCCTTGCAAGACTGTTCTGATCACGTTCATCTGATAAACGGCCCCAAAAAAATCGATGCGCAATACGTTGTTGTCTGACCAACCCGTGCCCCACCCTAATTTATTAAGTGTGAAGTAGGGCTTGCCGGAAACAGGGTTGTTGGGCGCAAAATCGTTGTTAATATCACCCACGGCGATTTGCCCAACATGCTCGCCAATCAATTTAAAGTTGGTTGAACTGGTAAACACAATCGCAAAACGTTCAGTGATACAACCATCGTTAGTGACTTGAATCGGGTATAACGTGTCGTTGTATTCTGCCGGTGCTTCATCACCTATTAGGTTATCGCTAAACGCCCCTGTCCATGTTTTTTGGTCAAACAGGTTGGTATAACGTGCGAACAAGTCACCCGCAATCAATACACTGGCAACCTTGGCTTTGTTAGCGTCATAGTTGTGTGATAATGGCCTTGATGTTTTTAGCAAGCCTGAAATATCAACGTAAACCAACAGCGCCATATCTTCGATGCGATAATCAATCTCGTAGTTACCCGCGGTTGGAAATAAGACTGTACCGGCATCCAAGTCGATCACTGCATCGGGTGCGGTCGTGGTGCAAGACGCAAGGCGCACATGAGGCAGTTGCACTAAATCATTAGCGTTTACTGTTTGTAAAAAATGCTCATCTTGATGAATAACTACCACATCACCTTTTTCAAAAATCACAACTCGGCCATCACTTGGCAAGCGGATAGAATCAATACCTAGTTGATCAGCGTCGAGCGGTAGATAGTTATAACTGACGCAGTTATATTTCAACGAGTTGGTATCGAGCAAACCACTTGCGGTAAGCTCAACCACGCCCGTTTTGGTTTCGATGTAACCTTCAAAATCTTGCGTTGGGCTTGATATATAACCGTTGGCATCGGTGTTGGCGTTGATGTTTGAACCATCAAAATTAACCGCATTCACTTGTAGTGATTGTGATGCAACCGGATTTCCGGCAGTGCGAAACACACTGTATTGTGTTTCGGGCAAAATGCCCGTTTTAGACACCCCGCGCACTAATGAAATTTCACCGTTGCCGGTTGCCCATTCGTTTATCTCTACCTCACCTGTTTTTAAATCGATGCTACCCACTAGGTTATCCAGTGCATAAATGCCTGTGTCACCTTTGTTTTCATAAAGCAGACCGTTGTAATTAAACGCTAATGTGTCGCTTAATAGCTCAGTCGGGGTTTGCACGTTAATCTGTAGCGGATGTTGAGTGCTAAACCCTTTCACTACACTACCTGCCAAAATTTCTATTTCAGGCGGGCGGGTCGATTGCTCTGAGCCTCTTGCATAAACATCGTGCCCAACTTGAAAATCGGCGCTACTTAGCGTTACCTCTTCGATAGAAGTTGTACGCAAGGCGAACACTGGGTAGTTGTAAAACCCCGTACTCTGATCACCTATTTGCTCAATGATGTAGTTTACCTTTTCAAAAGGAATATCTATTTTTTGAAGGGTCACAACACCGGTTGCATAATTCACTGTGCCCGCAATTGGGTTGTTTCCAACTTTGGCAATTAAATTTCCATTGCCATCATCAATTAATGTAACTAGGCGATCACGATAATTGCGATAACTTTTAGCCGGCGGTGGGTTAGGATTTGCAGGCGCAAAGCTTGATTGAAACTCAGTCGTGCTTTGATCACTACAAAGATAAGTTAATCGTAACTCAAGGGAGTTAGGCGGTATGTTTGCCGGTAAATTAACTATGTTACCTGCTTGCAGGTCGCGCGCTACACTGAATATTGTTTTTTGCACTGTCTCAGTCGGCGTTAACTGTTCATCCCATGCAAAAGTAAACTGAGTTTCGCTACTTGGCACAGTTGTAAATGTCACGCTGATACTATAAAAACCACCTTCGACAACGTATTCTCCGGCCATATCTCCAGTGATAATGCCATTTTCTAGGGTTGCGGTTTTATCATCCCATGTAATTGTAGTTAACTCGCTATTCAGCGCTGTTTGACCAAGACTGATTTTAAAGTTTTCTTTAATGCTTAAATCGCTTGCTTGCAACGGTTTCAAGTAGTTATTAACGTTTTGATAATGCACTAAAATGGGTACATCGGCATCGGGTAACGCGCTTAACGTTAGTGATAAATTGCCAAATTCATCTAATTGGCCCGTACCAAACGCATCATTCGCGGCTTTTAATACGCCATTTCCATCGTCTTGCAATTCGTACCAACTTCCCTGCGCCATGAACGAGACTTTAGTCGTACCTTTTGAAGGGATAGGTACTAGGGTAGTAACATAAACATAACCCTGATTGTTGATGGTCACTGGAATTGTTTTACTTTCTACCCCTGTGATCAGCTCACCTTCAATACCATCACCACGGTCAAATTTAGCTGCAACCAAGTTAACGGCACTCAAATTGATGTGCGGTGAATCAACGCGCGTACTTGGCACTAATTGCGTGTAGATGCTTTCTACTTTTAACTCAGATTTAGCAAATAACGCATTCGTAATTAAGTTTTTAGTGCCGAAATATTTGGATGCGTCAGCGACCATCGTTTCATAAATCGCGCTAGACGCTGAAATAGGATCATTAGAACTCGGTTGCACACCAACAAATTCATGGCGTAATGGCTCAGTGATAATGCACTGCACAACTAGACGTTTGAAGTCGGTGTTATTACTGGTAAAGCTCTGTAGTTCACTGTTTACTTCTTCGGTTTTTACGTATTGTTCTGCACCGGTTGATTTGTTAATCAACACAATTACATCACCGGCTACGGGGGGGCTAATGTTGTTGCGCTGAATAAATCGGATAGAGCGTTGACCCTGCAACTGCGTATAAAGTAGTTCGCCTTGGTATTTAGCGCCTTTAGTTAAGTAGCGCTCGATAATATCGCGGGTTTCGTCACGCTTAATGTAAGGGTCGTTGACACTCATTAAAGTAATATCAACATTAGGATCGACCGGCGTTTCAACTAAACCTATCGTGGCGCCAAAAAAGGTATCATCATTTGGCGAGTCGGCTTTTACATGCACGCTACGCAGATTTACAACACCATAGGCACGATCAAGATCGGAAATGTCATCAAAGATAGAGTTATGTTCACCCGACACAATCTCATTGCCGGTCATTTCACCACCGCCATCTGATTCATCAGTCATCACTTTGGAGGCAAATAGCTTTATATCGTTTTTGTTAATTGGCATTTAGTCTAAGACCTCGATTAGTTTTAATGTTTCAAGTGTGTACTCTGCATCATCGCTTTGATCTGCATCGTTTTGATGCAAGTGCTTTGCAGTAAAATGATCAGCTTGGCTGTAATCCCATCGCACATTGAATAACTCGCCATGAAAATCTAAGGTTAATAAAGCCGGTGTTAATCGCGTTTGTGATATTGCATTGACTTGGGCGAGGCTTAGCCAGGCATGGCCGTTACCAACTAAATGAATAGGCCGGCCATCAATTAATCGCCCCCTTAACAGCAACGTTTTACCAGTGATAGCAATGTGATTTTGTTGTTTAATCGGGCAATAATCGGTTTTGTTAGGCCATAGCAAGCCATCTGGCAGGGTTATGCCGTTGAGTTTGATCATGTTGTCACCATTTTATTTTTTTCTAATAGCGCGATAAGATCTTCTTTGCCGGCTGTGTTGGTTGGGAACGAGGCGCTATCACCGCCCAGGTTTAACGTCATAATGACGCGTTCAACAGTTTCTGCTGGGGCCGACGCAGGGGCGCTAGTGATGCCCTGCTTTTCAGCGGTTTTCTGTGCTTGTTCGTCTTTTATTTTTTGAGCTATATTCTTTTTTTCTTCATTATAAATTCTCGCATTTAGTTTTAAGGCTTCTTGTGCTTCTTCTAACTCTTTTTTGTTCATGCCCCACGCTTTGTATAATTTGCTATACATTGCGACCTCACGCTCTAAACGTTGTTTGCGATTCTCATAGGCGGCTTTTGCTGCGCCTTCTTCATCACCACTGGCCCGGGCAAGCTCTTGCTGCATTGATGCAATGGCATTTTCAGACGCGCTTTGCATCTGTATTAGCTCACCACGTACCGATTGAACGCCCTCTTTCAGCTTTGATAAATTAGATTTATTTAGGTTTTCTATGCGCCCTTTGGCACGATCAGCACCATCACCCACATCATCTAGGGCAGCCGTTGCCCCCGTAGCCGCCGTTTCAAACGCGCCCCCCATTTTTAACACTTCATCTGCCACACCTAGCACTTTTGCTTGCACCCGCACGGCGGATGAAATAACCCCTTCGTTGGCATCAATCGCGATTTTAGCGTATGCAATAAAGGCGGCTTTTTTATCCGACAATGCAGCCGTACTATTATTGATTGCATCAAACGCAGCTTTTGACGATTTAGCCGTTTTTTCAAGTTCGACCTGTGAAGTGATACCTAACTCTTTAAACGCTTCCTCAAGTGAATTTACACCGGGCGTTAAATCATTGATTTTTTCTTCAACCTGCTTAAGCATTTCTTCCAGTTTTTCACCAGTAAAAATGCCTTCATCACCCAGGCGAATCACTTCCTTATTTAGTGCTTCAAGCTCACTGGTGGTATTGGTTTTAGCAAACACTCCATCGAAAGCTTTTTCAATATCATCCGCACTGGCGGTGGCGGTTTGTGAAATAGTGGTAAAAGCAATTAATGCCTCTTTCCCAATCTCCGTAAAACCGTTACGTACCTTGTTTAGATCTAGCCCCAACTTGGTAAACTGCTCTTTAAGTGGATCAACATCATTAATGATGGATTTAATGTCCACGCCCAGGGCTTTGAACGTATCGCCGGCTTGCTTTTGAATGCTTGCCAATTCGTCACTACTGAGATTTTTTAGCTGCTTTCTTAATCCCGTTTCAATTTCGGCGGCGGTTATCTGTGCTTTGTCCTTTAAGGTTGTCAGCACATCAACCACATCGTTAAGCCCTTCGGCATTTTCAACATCAAGGGATTTAGTTATTTCTGCAATCGCATCAGTGACATTCGCCCCACCTTGTACCAACTCAGTAAATTTATTATTTAAACGTTCGGTAGCGGGCAACAACGATTGCGACAACACCTCTGCATTATGCTTTTGTAATTCAGTTTGTTTTTCTAATGCGGAATTAGTGCGCTCAAAGGTTTGGGTGGTTTCATTAAAGGTGATTTGACCACTTTTTAATAATTGTTCCCACTGATCAGTGCTAGTGATAGCAATGCCCACCTGATCGCTGTATTTCTTATAAGTGGCTGTTAATTGATCGGCGGTTTTCTTTTGTAAATCTAATGATTCAGCGGCCCCCTTTTGTGATTTACGCATTGATGCATAAGCATCACCTAATTTATAAATTTGTATTGATGCCTCGGCGACTGCATAAAGTAGTGCGCCTTTTAATACACCGGCAAATACACGGGTTTGAATAGTTGCCGCTTTTGTTGCCCCCGTTACACCGCCCATTGACGTAACCGCCCCGGCTGCAGCTTGTGCAAACCCAACAAACATACTTGCCAGTTTTAGTTTTAACGCTGTCGCGGCTAATAGCGTGATACTGTCTTTTATTTCGTAAACTTTGCCCGCAACCTGTTTTGCACCTTTCACAAAATCAACAAAGGCATCAGAGATATTTTGCGCCCACTTTTTCAGTGTGCCATCTTGGCCCAACTGCTTGATGGTATCGCCTAACTCTCTAAGCTGTTGCTTGGCATACTCAAGCGCACCACTTTGCGCAATATCATTTAAAAACAGTTGCCATTCATCTTTAAGGTTTGACACTAACCCGGTCATACGGCCCATGTTAGCGGCAGCTGCACCATCGGCACCCTTTCCGATTTCATCGGTTAATGCCTTGATCACATCACGGCCCAACTTGCCCTCTTTACTTAACTTTTGTAGTTCAAGGGTATTACGTCCGGTGGCTTTTTCTAACAAATCCCACACCGGCACACCACGTTCAACCATCTGCAGTATTTCTTCACCCTGCAGTTTTTGTTTTGCCCAGGCTTGGCCCAGGGCGAGCGAAATACCTTCTACACGCTCCATACCACCGCCCAATTTTTCTGATTGGTCGATGATGGCTTGCATTGAGCCATCCATAGGATCAAGACCAAAGGCTTTTAATCGCGCAAAGGTTTGCGTTACTTCTTCAAGCTGTAGCGGTGTTTTCTTGGTGAACTCTTTGATCCACTCAGTTGCTTTTGCGCCCCCTTCAATACTGCCCATCAACGCATCCATTTGAATGCGTAGCCCCTCAAACTTATCACCCGTGGTAAATACCGATAATGCCATCTGTTTCAGTTCAGAGGTGAAACGGCCAATGGCTAACACGCCAGCGGTCCAGTAGGCAGCTTTTGCTAAACTAAACTTGCTCGCTTGCTTTTCTGTTTCTGCCGTAGCCTTCCCCATGTCGCGCATATTTTGGCTATAACCCTGTAGCACGGACTTGCTGTTTTTGATTTCACGGGTTAACTTTTCTTCGCTCTTAGCCAAGTTTGACGCATCAATATTGCTACTTTTAAGGCTATTTTTAAGCTTGTTTAATTCAACAGTTTGACTACTTAAACTGCGTGATGCCTTATGCGCGGCCGCTTGGGTTTTTTCTAGCTGCACTGAAAACTGATCAGTGGGATCGCCGGTTTCGTTAATTTTAAGGCGTAACGTTTCAACACGTTTTGCTAACTGTTGGTAAGTTTCTTTTGTTTTATCAACGGCTTTTTGTTGTTTTTCAAACTGAGAAATTAGCTTTTTCTGATCTTCTAATTTCTTTAAATTGGCACGTAAATCTTTGCTTTTTTTCTGCAGGTTATCGAGTGATTCACTGGCATCATCTACATCACCAGACAATAAATTTTTGGCCTTTATGGCAAGGGAAATAACCGTATCTTTAATGCTCATAATCAGCCTACTTATTACTTTTTATTAAATTTTAGGTACAAAAAAGGGGTGAATAAATCACCCCTTTAATTTGTTCTGCAGTTAATTAACTAGGCAGCTTCACGGCGGAAAAACTTAGATTTGCCTGTGTCGGTAATGGCATCATCTGCCAGGCATTCACCCTCTAAATCAAATTCACCGTAATCATTGCCGATCAGTGATAAACCCGATGTTGGTGCCGGTTTCCAACGGTACACTTTAACCACTGACGCTTTACCCGTTTCATCATTGATGCCATCAAACACCATGCGCACTTCTTCACCGGAGTTAACCAGGGCTTCAAGTGCTGAAACGGCTAACGTTTCATAAGTGACTTTTAATGATGCGCCATCAACAATTGCACCCGTGCTGAGTGTTTTAATACCCGCAGCGGTTACTTCAAAATCAGTACCTTTTACGTAGGTAGTGGCATCATCGGCGGTTTTAACAACCACTACTTTTGAAGCGTCCACCGTTTCTTTTGTTTCAATTAGCCCCGGCATTACCGCAACAACCACTTCATCAGTAACCGTTTTAGAACCTTTAATCTCAACATTACCACGCAGGGCCAACGCCAAGTTTTCATTATTAAATGAGTCTAACGTTGCTGCTAGTTTCACACTTTTAACGCGTTCACTAGATGCAACATTACCGCCACCAGGGCGAAAACTTGGTTTTGTTTTTTGTTCGGTTTCGATGGCAAAATCAAGTTTTGACACGTTACCAACATCACGACCGCCAACATATACAATGCCAAGGCCGATATACTGCTCATTCACTACCATTTTGTGTTCCTTCTTTAAGGGGTGGTTTGTAAAAATTTAACTTGTAGGGGGATAATCGCGACCATATACGCGCCCGATTCAGTGAGTGAAAAGGTCACATCACCTTCATGCTTAAACTCTTTAGCCAACCCATTAAGGGGGTTAGATAAAGAGTTAAACAGCACATTAATCGCATCAAACATAAACTGATCACGTTGGGCATCAGCATCTACATCTGAACCTGTAATGCGAACACCTAACACCAGGCTAAAATGCCGGGTAGCCACTTGCTTGTTGATCTTTTGCTCACCATCTGGCGTTTCAATATCAGCTTGTAACACGGCTAACAGTGGTGATTTATTTTCTTCAAAATGTACGAAATAACCCATTTCAGCACTCACACCATCAAGCGTTGTTAAACGGTTTTTTATTTCAGTTTTTATTTTTGTTATTTGTAATGGTTCGGTCATAACAATTCCAATTCATCTAACAATGCATTTACGGCCATTTCAGATACTTGCGGGGCAATATCAGCTTTTACGGTTTTGAACACTTGCGATACACTCGGCCCATGAAGCACTTTAATAGCACCACGGCCTTTGCCCGTTCTCACCGCTAATGCCATGCCATTAACACCATTGCCATTTTTAAGCGGTAGGAAAAAAGCAGGTAAAAACTTGCGAGAGCCTTTACGTTTAACCTTTATCGTTACCCCTTTAGACTTTTGACCAGGGGCTAAACCTCGGCGTTTATCACCTTTACTTCGGCTCTTATTTTTAACGCTTTTAGTTACTTGTTGGGCATCAAATCGAGTTAATAACACACCACGACTTTCAGCCCCGATCACCGCTGTCAGGTTTCCAGGTGTTGCCGGTGTAATTATTCTTAACTTTGAATTTATATAGGAAGGGGCAAGGTTAACTTGTTGGCCGATACCTTTTTTCGCTAAGTTTTTGGCTTTCCGTGCTGTCGCGTTTATAGCTTTGACGGCTCTTTTATCAACATGCGCAGGAATGGCCGATAGTTCATTTTGAAAACGTTTTAAATTATCTTCAAACATGCCTTACCCCTTTAAACTTTTTAAATATCTATGGCGCTGTAACTAATTAGTGTTCCTTCCGTTTTAATTTTTCTATTTAAACGGTAGGTAGTTGCTTTGATAGTAATTTCATCGCCACGGGCATGATCTGGCAAATCTAAACTAGACAAGATCAACACTGAGGTTGTTTCTGTGCCTAATTCCGTTTCAAGCTCGGTATCTACATCAACAATTACACTGGTATTAATATCAGGCCCGGTGCCATTTGCGTTGTAAATGGCGGGATCACCCATTTTCTGTAATGCCCGCCACTCTTTCAAAGCGAAACGCTCTGATAAGCTCGGCATTACTTAAGTACTGCCTGTACGCTAGTTTCACCACCGGCGGCCGCTTCAAAGGCATAACCTGCTTCATGGTTTCCCGATGCGGTAGTGGTTAACTCTGCAGTACCATCTTTTAGATATAATTTAGTGCCCTGGGTAACTACATCTGCAGATACTTTTGGTAATTCCCATGCGCCACACGTTGCACAAGCAACCACATCACCCGCTTTACCTGCAGTAAGTGTTACCACTATTTTTTTGCCGGGGGTTGCAATCGCAACGCCTGACTCGGTATCTGAAATCAGTGTTACATCAAGTGTTTCACCGTTTGAAATTTGGTTTTTAGCCATGTTATTTCTCGCTTTTTAGATAATGAAAAGCCCCAATAAAGGGGCTATATTGATAAAAATTAGGTTGTTACACGCCTGAACTGCGCACAAAACCTCGGTAATCAGTGGCAGCAACACCGGCATCGATACGCACTTTAGTTTTAACACCATCAGAGGTGAAACCATCTTGTTGCTCAATGTATGGCACTTTAACGCCATCCAAGTAGGCAACTTCAATAGTGTCATTACCTTTACCGGCTGCAAGATAGAACTGTGTTGCACTATCATCATCAAGACGAGGCTCGCCAATGTACTGCGCAAAATTTTGAATTGGGTTGATGATGCCGGCGTTAATATCAGCACCTTTCACCGATGATGAACGGATTGTTTGGTTGGCTTTTGCCTCTTGGCCTATTGGGCCTAAGATAAATGCCGGGCGAATATTTAAGTTACGACCATTTGATTTTTGCATACGCATCTTTTTGCGTAATGTATCAAGTGAATTAACATCATCAATGGCACCAGTACCAATGTTTCCGTGGTCATTATGAAACAGTGTATTACCATCCCCCATTTTAGGGTTTTTGGTTAATACCGCATAAACCAGATCCGCAATGGTCGCTTTCGCTGCTCGGCCCATCTTCATAGGAATAGTGGTAAATGCACCTAAATCATCATTAATGATCGCTTGTCGGCTAATATTGAAAATCTCACCATAAGTAGCAAGCACAATATCTTCGGCATGATCATTAGTGCTGATCATCTTATATTCAGCCCCTTCACGTACTTCACGTAATGAACCAAAGCCATCTAAACCAACACGCTTAGAGGTTTTAAAGTCGCTTAACACCCCTTCATTAGTCCACTTTTCAAAGGTTTCTTCTGATTCTTCCCAACCTTTTAACAGTGATTTATTGGATAAATCAATCAAGATATTGCCAAAATCAGAACTGGTATGCATGAATGCCTGGGCGATCATTTCCATTGGTGCCATAGTTGCACAAGCGATACCACGATCAGCTAATGATGCACGGGCAAGTTCACGTAAACTTAAATGGTTATACTGGTTGCTCGCTTCACGTTGTTCATGACCACTGCGAGACATTAGAGCAGCTTTAATACTGTCACCAACAATATTACCGTTACCGGCATAGATAGAATCTTTTTTAGGCGCAAGTGAATCAGTATCTTTGCCTAATGCAGCAAGCACTTTATCTTTTGCCATTTCAACAGAACATTCCATATCTGCGATACATTCAGTTTCAATTTCTTTATGTTTACCACCAAACATTGCAAAGATATTTTGAATACCTTCACGACGGGTTTTATCGGCAGCGAGAATTTGTGCGCGAATAGTGGCTTCATCTGCGCCTTGTGGTGCAGGGTTATTTGGTACTTGTGCCTTGGGTTTCATCAAGGCTTTAGCTTGTGCTGGCATATTGTGGTAATCCTTCATACGGTTAGAAGTAAAGTAATTAGAGGTTTTGTTTGAGTCGCTAAGTTCATCAGCAAACCCGGCTTCTACTGCTTCTGAACCATTCATCCATGTTTCAGCAGCAAGTAAACTGGTAATATGGGCTTCATCTAACCCTGTTTTTTTCACGTAGCTTTTTAACAGTGTGCTTTCTACTTTATCGAGTAGCTCTGCATAATCACGCATATCATCGGCATCACCCATTTGACCGCCCCAGGGTTTATGAATCATCATAAAGGCGGTATCTGGCATAATGATTTTATCGGCTGCCATTGCAATCACACTGCCCATTGAGGCTGCTAGGCCATCAATGTAACAAGTGACATAAGCAGCATGACCACTTAACAAGTTGTAAATGGTTGTGCCTTGAAATACATCACCGCCAGGGCTATCAAGACGTAAAGTGATGTTTTTAACATCACCTAATGCAATTAACTTTTCAGCGAATTGTTGCGCGCTAATTCCCCACCCACCGATTTCATCGTAAATGGTAATTAAAGCGCTATCATCGGCACTGGCTTTCATTGAAAACCATGTTTTATTTGGTTTATTGCTATGACTGGCTTGTATTGGAATCAACGGGTGGTTCTGTTTCATCTGGCTTATCCTTATCTTTAGGGGCTTTGTCGGGCTGTGGGTATTCTTTATCTTCAGCATCTATTTGGCGCATCACTTCACGCGGATTTTCGCCTCGGTTACGAATCCATTCACTACGGCTTGCCACTTTATTTTCTTTCAAAGTTTCCATTGCATCGGCTTCTTTTTTCGGGTCGATCCAAGGCATGGTTGGGCCTAAATACAAACCATCAAAAAGCGTATCTTTATCTAACTCAGTAGGTACTTTTATTCCGTTTAATAGTTCCATTTCTAGCCAACCGCGATAAACCGGGCGTGACCATTGATTGACAAATTCATCTTGTAAAACTTGAAACCCTATGTGGGCCTCGACTAACTCTTGACGCTGTGATGAAAATGTACCGTTATAATCACGAGCAATTGAGCTGTAACTTGAACGCATACCCGCACTACCGGCGCGTAGTTGACCACTACGCCAAGGCACAACGGCGGCACTCGGGCGGTTGGACTCAATCATGCCAACATCTTCACCAGGCTCTAAGGTGTCCCACACTGAGCCAACACCAAGATCAAACTGGCGCTTATCTTCCTCACCTGTTTTCGCTTCGTATAAGTCGGGCGAACCTTTCTTGATATACATGCCTAGTGCGGCAGCTATTCTCGCCGCAACCCGTTCTGATTCTTCATACTCTTTAAGATCTGAGAAACGGGTAATAACACCGTGAAAAAGCGACACACCACGCAGTTGATGCACACGTTTAATCAGTGCTAAATGCAGCATTCTTTCGGCAGGAATTACCTTTGATTTTGAGCTATAAAATGATTCAGAGGGGTGATCGTATAAAACGTGATAACCGGTTGCGCGCCCCCATGCATTGGTTTGAATGCCCTGGCGAACGCCGTTTTTTACTTCGTTGAACATCGGCACAAAATCAGCCTCTAACAACTCAATGGCAAATTTTGTATTAGTGAGATATTTGTAACCCGGTACATGACCCCGTAATACTTGCGCAAAAATTTCACCATCACGTAACCAAGAACGTAAAACTAAACGTTCCATTGAACTACGCGCAAAACGACCTGTGGTTTCTGGCTTTAAGCTCCAGTTTTTAAAACGTTCACTGATTAATTCAGCAAATTTTACGTTTATTGCTCCACCTTTATTTCGCGGTTGAGGCTCGATCATGATGCCTTTCGGCCCTACAACACGTTCCTCTAACTTATCTAAAATACCAATGGATATATCGTGATTGTTATCTAACCAACGCGCTTGCTCGCGTAGCGATTGACCGGCTGCAAATACTGCTTGATTCGCGCTGTTTTTCTCTCGGTTGGCTTTATGGGTACGGCTTGGTTTAGCTGCTTCAAATGCCTTGATCACATTTCGACTTTTAGCACGACTAGCGCCCCAACTAGGGGATAAGTTAGCAATGGTTGTTTCAAAAAAATTCATAACAAACCTTAAGTGAAGTTAACAAGACGAGGGCCACTACGACCGCGAGTAAACGTGATTAATCGGCGTTCCCACTCTTGACGACCATTGCGGATTTCACCTAAGTTTTCACTCTGCATCATACGACTGCCGATCATCACGTTCTTGCCGGCTAATACATCGGCTTCGGCGGTCTCATACATGGCTATCATCTCTAGGCACTTTTGCTTACTCATAACCAAGAACTCCCACTGTTATTGTTGTTTGAAAGAAAACCACTACTGGCTTGTTTAGTTGCTGTTGCTTTGGGTGTTGGTTTGACTTTAACCGGGGCTTTTCCCGCTTCATCGGGGATAAATAGGTTGGGGTTTTTATCCCAATCTAGCGCCCAGGGCTTTGGCGTTTGCCAGTTCATTTTTTCGTAACCGTTAAGCAATACAATGGCGTGACCATAATCAAACAGATCAATCGCTTCATTACGGGCGCGGTTTGAAATTTTTGTCCACTTGCCGTTATTGCGTACTTCGGCGGTTAATTCTTCATAGAACCACTCACCCAACCAATCAGGGAAATGAATATAATTAGGCCCGAACTGATCACGCTCAAGCGCGGCGGTTAATCGGTCTTTAAATTCATCTGTCTGCAATAGATACAAAGGAACATCACCCAGGGCTTTAGCCTTACGGGCATTGTTTTTTGTATTATCCGGGAATGATTCAGAGATTAATTTGCCACGACTTGACGCCCCTTTAACCAGATAAAAACGTCTATGTAAGCCTTTTATTTTTAATCTGCGATAATATTTATAGGCGTTATCAGATACCCCATCTTCACCACCATGATCACAGGCGGTAAATTGCACCGGCATACGGCGACCAGAATCATCATCTAACTTGTAGCTTTTCTCTAAAACGTCACTGGTAATAAGATCCCAATCTTCGGCAAATCCTGCAGGGTTGATACGTTCAACCACGCCATCATCATCAAAGCGTATCGAATGTTTAATGTTGTAACGATCAATTACCCAACGTTCACCGGCTACGCCATAACCAATAATTTGCACAACAAAGCGCGCATTACGCCCACCTTGAACATCGATTGCAGCAACCAAGAAACGAACACCACGCGGTACAATGCGTTTTGTTAAAGGCTCGGCTCTTGCCATCAGTTCTTCAACGGTACAATTATCAACACCACTGCGCGGTATATAGGGTTTGCCTAAATCCGTATTTGTTACCGCTTTTAATTTGGCTTGTGACCCTGTGAGTTCGTATTCTTCTTCTGCAGATAAAAACTTATAAACAAGTTGTTGCCAGGTTTGGAAAGCTGCCGCCGGCCCCTCCATCCAAAATGAAGCGATGCGGGATTTTCTAGCGTGACCTGTCACGTTACCTTTTTTATCTATTACTTGGCCCTCTTTGAGCCACACACCATTTTTATTTAAACCTCGCTTTTGATGGCTATCAATACGGCCTTGGCAATGTGGGCACTGCATGTAAACCGTATCACTGGCGCTTTTAGCATCGGGCGCATCTTCATCATATTTAAAGGTTTCATACACGGGCTGAAAATATTCGTGACAATCTTCGTGTGGGCACTGCCAATATAACTTACGTCTATCACCCTGGTTATAGAGTGAAATAATTCCTTCGCAGGGTGGCGCTTCATGCGGGGTTTTAGGTCGCCATCGTGGATCATCCACATCAAAGCCGGGCGAACTTTCTGCCATTGTCATGCCACTACTCATAAACGTGGTGGTACGTTTACTGGCTAAAGTAAAACCATCACCTTCACCATCAATATCACTATCCCAACGATCATAATCAGTAAGCGCAACATAGCGGTAATCGGACGAACTCAATACATTGATTGAGGGCCAACCTATTTTTAGGTAAGTACCATCACGAAATATTTTATCGTGTACGTTATTATCGTTACGGTATGGGCTAAGGCGTTTATTTAATTCGGGGCTTATGCGTAAGCAACGATCAACACGTTTTTTACTAAACTCTCGCGCTTTTTCTTCGGTTAGTTGCACGATCAGCATATCCGATGGATCGCAGATCATAATGTGCGTTAACCAACCCTCTATTAATCCGTTGGTTTTGCCGGTACGAGCCGGGCCAACAAAAGCAACCGCATCATAATCACGACTTGCCAAACAATTCATTGGCTCTAACACATAAGGGGCGAGTGATGCATCCCAGGGAATACTATTTTGCCCACCTTTAGGCACCCGCATATATTTTTCGGCAGCATCAGAAACGGCCATGCGCGTAGGGGCAGCAATACTTTTTGCAATATCTAACCGGATTTCACGCGGATCAGCATACTTCATAAATTCTCAACCGCCTGGGCAATGTTATTACGCAGATCATCAATTTTACTTTGCACCATTGAAACCGCATCAGGTGATAGGCCACAATCACGCTCTAAAATATCCGGTAATATTTCAAGCTCTGCGATCATTGGTTTTGCCAAGTTAGAAAACTGCGTTCTCACTTCTTCGGCCAAACACAAAACACTGGTTTCAAGCTCAAATTTAAGACGTTCATTTTCACTTTGATACCATGCACGGCGATCGCCTGGTTTCATCTTATTAGGATCAACAGCTGATCCAGTTGAACCGGTATTACCTAAAAGTGCCACGGCAGCATCTTTTAAATAATATAAATCGGCGTTTCCTTCGCGCCCTGCTTTGGGCAATCCTGCTGCCTTGATCCTTTTACGCACGGTGTCTCGACCAAATCCAAGCATTTCAGCAATGTTTGAAATATTGTATTTATGGTCTGTACTCATACGCACTCAAAATGGAATCAAAAAAGAAGGGAAAAAATAGGCTTACTGCTGACGACCTATGAAACCGAAAAGTAGCCAAACACCGAGATTTCAGTGCCCCCGTGTGTAGCAGGGCTCCGGGAGTACCTTTGGCATGTGGTTGCGATGATGAAGATCATCACGTTCACAACATGGATGAGCTCACTGCTCTCGCAAACAATCACTCACATCTTCCATATAGTTCAACAACTCAGCGAGTGATTGAGGTGGTAAGTACACGCCACCATCATGTACCGGCTCAACACCATTAGCCGTTGTCACTTGGCCTTCTGCGGTGCTTATCCACACCAACTGTGGGTAAGTCGGTTGGCACCCTTGGTAGTTGCTTTGTTGGTTTACGCAACTCGCCATTGCTAGGCTTACCAAACTTATTAGCAAAAGCTTTGATAGGGTTTTTACGTACATCTTCACGGCGCTTATCCTTTCGTTGAATGTCTCGTCGCTTCTTGTAGGTTAACCAGACATTAAATAAAAGATTACCAATTCTGGCGATGGCGGTTACTAGATTCATTCTTAGCGCCCCCATAATTACCCGCAAAGAATTCAACAATTGCCACGAGAAAAGCAGGGAGTTTGGCAATCCATCGAGCGGGTACCCATGAGCGGGCATGCGTCAAAAGGAAACACACTGCACCTATTGAACCCAACCATTGAGCTGCTTTTTCACCACCGACCAATGATGCAAGCAATTCAAACAACGGTACTGCATCAGTGTTTACAACTGGGGCTAATTCTTGTGCCTGGACAATGCTCACTGCAAATAAACCGAACAACACCACAAGGGCATATCCAACGACACTATTACTTAATTTCATATTACTACTCCATGTTTATCTGATAGGAATTACCAGATTTCAAAATGCATTAGGTCATTAAACGATTGATCATCTAATGATTCGTCACCATCCCAATTACCACCCCATCGGAATTGATAACCTTTCAACTCACAATAAGCCTCAAGTAAGCCGGCGATGCGGGCGTAATACTCAGCACAACGAGGTGAATGGTTGTGATCCATAATTGCCCCAACGCCAGAAACATAGGCATATAAATCAACGGCGCTCGATGGCAACGTATTGTGTTTTCCTTTAGGCCACTGCACCTTTGAAGCGCCACTTGTAAACGCAGCGGTTTGCGCAGTTTCATCTCTGTAACCACATGCCACACCAACATCCACAAAATTAAGCAGCCACATAACAGCATGTTGTGTTTTTGTGTTGCAGGTAAGCAATCGAACGCGGGAAATATTTGATAATTTATACAATGGTTTATTCCTTATTTAACCTTGATTTCTAAGTAACGAATGCGCTCATTTGCATCACGATCAAACTCTTGTAATGACTCAACTTTGCTACTTAATACAGCTTGATTAGACGTTAACGCACTCATTTGGCCACTAACGGTATTAATGGCTGTTTTAACGCCCTCAAATTCCGTTGTTATTTTTGTTACCGCGGTTTGGTCTTGATCATCTCTTGCTTTATTCGCCTGGTAAGTCGCGCCTACCGTGCTTAGGATGCCCGATAAAAAAACACTTAAAATAGTCAGAACGGTTTGATTCATAAAACACCAGGCATAAAAAAACCCCAAACAGCCAAGGCCATAAGGGGTTGAAGAGGTTTAAATAATTTTATTACAGATACAAAAACGCCCCGAACAATGTCGAGGCGTGTATATCTAACGATATGTGATTTAGACTACTCGGGTGGGTCCACTTTTTCAAGTAAATAATTTCATTATTATTCTGCTAAGTCATACTTCACTTGCACACACGCAAACTGGATAGTTTTTATTAAGCGTTCATTGGCTCTTTTGTACGCTAAAACAATAGTAAAAGACAAAAGTGTTAAAAGCAGAGCACAAATCAGGGAGAATAAATGATCACCCATTAATGACGTATCTTCTTTCATGCCACCTTTAACCCAAAGCATTACACCAAAATTAAAGTAATACATGTAAAAGGCCCACAATGTACCGATAGCAATTTGATAAAACTTTATACGGCTATAAATGCGTTGAAAGACAAATTCAAAATTTTGTTCTAATAGTTCTACATCACTAACGGTTTCAATACCCTCTCCACAAAAATAGCTAGTGACAATATCAACATCTTCATCTTGTACGCCACTCATGGAAAATGTTGATGGAAGTGCGAAAATAGTAACTATAAATGTAACCAAACAAGCGATATAAAAAATAACATGCCGAGTATCTGGATTATCCTGAAGAAAATACACAGCAGGCATACTTACTATCATGAATCCAAAAAATACGGCGCTCATCATAGGCAATGGTTTAAACAGGTTATCCATGCCTAACATTAAAAAAGAAAAAGGATGCCCTACAAATTTACCCAACCTTTTCATTATTCTATTTTTAAACTTTTGGTTTACTAATAACGACTCTGTTTTATCAAGCACTGACTGAGCTGCATTAAACATTTTTAACGCTTCCTTGTGTAAAATTTAGGCAGATAATATCACTAAATATGTTCCTCTATGATAAATATTTAAAATCACTATAGGCCTTAATATAACTGAAGATAGAGTATAACTTGGAAAAAAGTAATCTCGGTAATATCTCAACTTAATGCAATTTATTTAATGAGCCCCTCACATCAAAAAACCAACATTAAACTTAAAAAAAACTTAATAATAAACATGTTTTCATGCATAAACCTTTATAATGAAAAAAATTAAGAATTAGTAAATTATGACATTTCGAAAAGATATTAATTGTTTAAGGGCAATAGCTGTTTTAGCTGTTGCGGTATTCCATTTCAACAAGCATTGGCTTCCAGGAGGTTTTGCCGGCGTAGATGTATTTTTTGTTATATCGGGCTTCTTAATGACAAGAATTATATTTGAAGGGATAAAGAATAAAAGTTTTTCTATTCTGTCATTTTATGTAGCAAGAGCAAGTCGGATAATTCCAGCATTATTCGTTCTTTGTTTGGTATTGCTCATCCTCGGTAAATTTTTTCTTATCAATTCTGATTATGATCTTTTAATTAAACATGCAACAAAAAGCATTATGTTTATTTCAAACTTTACATATTGGAATGAATCGGGATATTTCGACATTTCATCTAGAGAAAAGTGGCTGCTGCATACTTGGTCACTATCTGTAGAATGGCAATTCTATATGCTTTACCCATTAGCATTAATTTTATTAAGCAAAGCCACCTCCATAACAAAAATTAAATTTTTACTATTATTGGGAACCGTTGCAAGCTTTGTTTATTGCATTGGAGTTACGTATAAATTTCCTAACTTAGCATATTATTTACTACCTTCGAGGATGTGGGAAATGATGCTTGGTGGACTAGCATACACTTACCCCTTAAAAATTAAGAAAAAATATAAAACACACATACAGCAACTTGGTCTTATTTTTATTTTTACTTCGTTTTTTTTTGTATCAAAAGATACCCCTTGGCCTGGCTACATGGCAATATTTCCAGCTCTAGGAACCTTCTTTGTTATACAAGCCAGACTTGAAAATAGTTTTCTAACCAATAATGTTATTTTTCAAAAAATTGGAGAATCGTCTTATTCTATTTACCTATGGCATTGGCCATTAGCTGTATCCATCTACCATTTTTCATTAGCTAATTATTTTATTTATATTGGAATTACTTTATCTATAATATTCGGTTTTCTAAGTCATAAGTATATTGAAAGCTTTAACTTTTCGAGTTTTTATTTGAAATTTAAAAAGCAAATGCTACACATTATTTTACTCTTAATAATTTTCGGTAGCTTCACCTCTATTACGTATGGGATTATTCCTCCCCAACTACATACGTCGGAACCAAGCAAAAATATTATTAAAATAAATAATGAACAATACAACAAAAACCCAAGAAGAGAAGAGTGTATGGGGTCATCAAACAACATACCAGAATGCATCTATGGAGAAGGTAAACTAGGCGCAATAGTTATCGGTGACAGTCATGCGGGTAGCATTATCAGAAGTGTCGAAAAAGCCCTCCCTAATAATATGAGTGTGCTTGACTGGACTATGTCAGGATGTAGAACGATAGAAAATATTTACAACATTCGAAATAAAGGTATTCCAGATTATTCCTGTGGCAAATTCATTTCTTACATTTTAAATAAAATAGAGCTGTACCCAAATATTCCAATAATTATCGATACTAGGTATTCAACAATGCTATTAGGGCCAAATGAGCCAGAACTTGCTTCTCGTAGAGAGTTTGTAGAAGAGCTTATAACTACAGAGAAAAAATATACATTAAGAACAGATGAATATATAACAACAATGAACAATGCTTTTATTGATACTGTTTGTAAGTTATCTGAGAATAACCCTGTTTTTATAGCAGAACAAACTCCAGAAATGAAAATCAATGTTCCCAAAAAAATGGCGAAAGAATTCAAAAAAGGCAATACTGACTTTAGGGTCAAATTAAAAATTCAGGAATACAATCAACGGCATTTAGCATTTCAAGCGACAGTCGCTGAATTACAAAATACATGCAACATAAAAATAATTCCAATTGTGAATAATTTTTGTGATGAAAGCTTTTGCTATGGCGATATCAATGGAAGACCGCTATACATTGATGATGATCATCTGAGTGAATATGGCGCATCAATACTAATACCAACTTTCAAAAATTTGTTAACTCCATTTTTGCCATAGCCACCATCATGCCACCTCATTCATAAACAAACACGCATCAACCCAAGCGGTGCCGGCTTTAACCAACACATCAGCACGCTTACGGTTGATCTTCTTTTTTGCATCATAGCTCAACACCCTTGCTACATGGCTGGCATTGCCGTTACTGAAATGATACGTCACGACCGCTTTGGCCATCTCTGCATCACGTACATTCAACTTTGCCAGAATGGCATCTATCTGCATTGCCTCATCATCGGTGATCATAATATTTGGCTTCGTTATTTTAGCTGCGACCTCTTTAAACATCGGGCTTTCTCCGTAGCCATTCGGCACTGCACGCCCTACTCTTGCCCAGATAGACCATTGAGATAACAACCAACATGTATTTGAATTTAACGACATCTACACTTCCTTTGTATGGTGACATTACAACATTAACGAACGCGCAGTTGTCGTATGAAAACAGTGGGCATCGCCCTTAAATACACCTTCGCAACCACCAGGCACAGGGCTATTACATTTTTCACACCCTTTTAACTGTGACAGGTCACGCTTTAGCTTTTCACTATCATTACGAATCAGCGTCGCAATATACTCATCACGCGAATATGCACCACGGACACCGCCACGGACTGAACAACCTTCATCAAGCAAAGCACGTTCATTAGCGGATAACTTCACCTCCACAACAATAATATCCATTAACTTCAACTTTTCACGTTGCTGTTGCTTACGCTCATTTACCGTTTTTGCCATTGCTCACGCTCCGCTTTTCGATTTCTAAAAATGATGCATAAATGGGTTTTTACCATCGCCTGATATGCCTTAGGGACCTCACTAATTGCCTGCTGTCGTTCAGCAAGCGTCTCAAGCCTGGCAATTCTATTCGCATGCTCTCGCGGTCTAGTTGTATGCATCACACCCACCCCTTAATCTCTTTTTTCAGTTGTTGCCCGAGTCCCTGTGTCATCAACCAATCATGGTATTTCACTAATGCATCACGCATTAAATGCGTTGCATGGGTGTGGATATAGGTTTTATCCATCTTATTTAACACATGGTTTAACAGCATTTCAGCCACCAAATAATCGATATCCAAATCCATCCATGCAGTACGTGCAAACTTACGCAGATCATGTGCACGCCACTCTCGGTCACTCACACGTTGCACAACATCGTTGGCCTGCTTTTCAGAAAGCCCCGCCACCGCGCCAGACTTAAAAATAAAACCCGCACGAGAGTCAGCATCGAAATCAGCTAACAAGGTGAGCGCAACATAAGTTAACGGCAAAACATGATCAACTTTGGTTTTGGTATTCTCTTTGGGAATAAACCACGTGTTATTCTCCATATCGATATGCGACCACTTAGCCAAGCGCGTTTCCCCGATACGTGTTCCGTGCAATAGCATCATCAACACAAAAGTACGTTCCATTTCATCGCAAGCCCCTAATTGCTCAGCAAGTTGCGCTACCGAATTCGCTTGTAATGCACAACTTTTAGGGATTATTTTGGCATCGGTAAAATCAGAAAACTGAATCTCAGAAATCGGATTAAGCGCGATTAACTTCAACGTTCTCGCTTGCTTAAACGCCTTTTTCAAAACAGCCAAAATCAAACGCACCGTTGAAAGCTCGTAATCCTGTTGCAAAGGCCAAATCAATTGCGTGTCGAGCACCGCATGGTCCAACTCATCAATCAACAAACTGCCAAGCTTGGGCATCAAATGCACCTTCACCACAGACTTTACAGAGGCCTTGCGCTTGCTTGACATAAAACGATTACACAACACACGCTTTACGTACCAATCAAGTAGCTCCCCAACTGACTCCCATTCAGGTAATACCACCGTTGAATGTGGAACCAATGAATACTGTGTTAACAGCTCAGGGAAGTGTTTCATCACACTGGCCGTTTTCACTGCCGGATAATTACCTATTTTTTTCCACTGCGTTTTAGAATTGCGATGCAACACCAAGTACCAAGAACCACTTCCATGCGCTCCATAACGAAAACGTAAATTGCCATGGCGAGTATCACGTAGCTGGCTCACAGCATCATCACCCATGTAACGCTGAATTTGTGCTTCCGAAATACGCACTGCGCGGGTTTTGCTCATAGCAAACCAACCAATTTTTTTAAATTTTTCGCATTTTCAATTGCCACAGCTTGCGGAACAGGGCGCGACTCCGGTACAGCTGAAATTGCCTTAGGAACATCAACATTTACATTTTCACCACGCATCACTCGGTTCACTAACACCGTGTAATTACGATAAAACTCAGCGCGAGAGACCCGCTCATTTGCCGTTTTTAGCAGATGGCAAGTCGTATTTCTCACCGCTTCACGCACAGCCGCATGCGACCAATTCGCGGTAATATAACTTCCCAAATTCGCAATCGCTTCACGATACGCATCTTCACGACATGGCAAACCGTAATCTTCAGGCGTTGGCTTACACCAATCAACAAAAGTCCCCACCGATGGCCAATGTGGAGATTTACAAGCGCGTGCATGTTTCACCCCTAGCTTGAGTTGACTAATCGATTTAATACCGGCATCTAAAAAACCTTTTACCCAAGATTTTTTAGCATGATTTAGCGACTCTTCACTGGGGAACGTGTTGCGCCAAGCAGGGAAAATAGCCTGTAACTCAGCAAACAGCGTATTCACCAACATCGTTGTTTCATGTGACAGCTTGCTCGGCAAAGCACTGCGTGGAGAACTCGCATGCACAGCATCAACAACCTGCATCGGCGTAGTGTGCTTCACCATGGTAGATAAATTTTGCATCACAACACCCCCAAATCTTCAGACCAACGCGTATCACCAGAGTGGAAATTGGCAGGTTGGTTCATCGATTGTTGCTTTTGAGCAACGGGGATAGGCGTTCTCCAATGCTTCTCTCGAATAAATTTAGTCAGACCTTTCACGAACTGGCCGTTCGCATAGGTTGCCCATTGGGGGTCAGAAACGCTTGCAGACTCCAACCAAATCAAAATATTTTCAGCATCACAATCTTTCAAATTTTCCTTTTGCCAAATCTTCCAAAGCTGACTGGAAGTACCACCTCGGCGATGCGCTGGATACAGATCAAAAATAGCCTGAATATACTTCGGTTTTTTAGCGCGTTTTTTAACTGACGGTTCTATTGATGGTTCTATTGATGGTTCTATTGATGGTTCTATGATGGTTCTGGGTGATCCTGTGACACTAGGTCGTGTCGTTAGGATCACTAGGTCGGGTGATCCTGTGACACTAGGGGGGTGATCCTCTGCCACCACCTCACCTAGTGTCAAATTGTCACTAGGTGCTATTTTTTCATCCTGTTCACGCTCTGCTTTTTTCGCTAATTTCAGCGCTTCTTTTTTAGCTGTTAGCGAACTAATATCACCTTGATTAATCGTTAACTGGAACATGTTCGATTTATTAAAATGAATCCCACCTTTTCTGTGCTTTTTAATTAAAAAGCCCGTAAGTATGAGGTCATCAACATGACGCATCACCGTTCTACGGTCCATTTCACACTGTTCAGCAAGGTAGTTGTAACTTGGCCAACAAAACCCCTCGTCGTTGGCATTATCAGCCAATTTCACTAACACTAATTTACGAGAAGCATTAGCAAGCTTTACCTGCCAAGCTTGCGCCATTAACAAAACACTCATTCAATCGCCCCTTGTCGCCCAAACTGCATCAATTTAAGCACCTCCAAACGCTCAACCAACTCATCAACCTGTTCAGGGCTCGTCAAAAACAACTCTGCACGACCTGCACGACCACTAATTGACAAACGTACTCCATTACACTGCCGTGTTTGTCCGACACGTAAATTGGCTTTTACAGGCTCCTTTGCAAGAAACTGAACGCAACCAATTGCAATATCTGAAAAACGGGTATAATCTCCACTTACTTCCTTAACGACCGTGGTTGGTGTTTTGGTAAGTATCGAATGGCCCTGTTCCCGCAGGGCTTTTTCATTTTTACAACCGCTGTTATCGCTCATACTCTTTGCCCCTTTCGACTTTCAACCGAGACCAACAACACATTTAATGAATCGATCGCCTCTCTGATCTCCTTAACGGTCATAGAGCACTCTCTCGCACTCATAAACCCATCATTGACCACATTCGGAATAACCCGGGCAACATCGCCAACTTCTGCCATCACCAACATCATCGCTTGCGAAATTGCTTGTGGTTGCTCAGTCATCGGCACCAATTTAACGCCATGTGAATTAGCCAACACATGCAACGGAGTTAAATCCCCCGTGCAAGCACACATCGCATCAAGCTCAGCTACCGATAATTTCGCAGTGCTATTCGTTGGGCAAAGCTTATTGCGTAAACTTTGCTCATTCAGTGCCATCATTTTTGCTAATCGAGGCACACCAAATTCATGTGCACAACGATGCACTTCAATCTCTAACGCATTCATTTTGTTCCCTTTTGTTTGCTTTTTCTGAAATCAAATAGTTACGAATAATGGAATGTTAATTATTATTCTCATGGTCTTTGAGGAGTTCATTGACTGAGACTTTATGATTTGTTGCTTTAGCGACAGACCTAATGTGCTTAGCCGGTAATCTCCCACGATGGATCCAATTCCATACAGACGCTTGTTTAACGCCAAGGATGTCAGCAACATTTGTTTGAGTGCCGATAATATCGACGGCCTTTTCTATTGCTTTCATGCAGATTCCTTTTTTAAATATAGCTTTATGTGTATTTAGCAACACATTAAGCTATTTGTCAACAACACAAAATGTTGTAATGATGTGTATATGGATATAAGTAAACGAATAAAAGACCGAAGAAAAGATATAGGGCTGTCTCAAGAAGAGTTGGCAGAGCGCGTAGGCGTGTCACAAAATGCTATTCATAAACTTGAAGATGGCACGACTAAAAAACCTAGGAAAATATTTGAACTAGCAAAAGTTTTAAAATGTGATCCAGAATGGTTATTGAATGGGATAGCTCCAAAGCATTCAGAGTCAAACCTAATTACCCCAATAAATAAACTATCAGGGCTGTATCCGCTTATCGATTGGGTACAAGCCGGTAACTTTACCGCGATAGCAGAAATTCACCCAAGCGATGCAGAGCACTACCCCTGCCCAGTAAAATGCTCAGACCAAACATTCCTGCTCAAAGTGCGAGGCCAAAGTATGGCCGGCACCTTTAACGAAGGTGAATTGATATTTGTTGACCCTGAAGTAGAAGCGATCAACGGTAAATATGTCGTAGCACGGCTAGATGATGAAAATGAAGCGACTCTTAAACAGCTCATCATCGAAGGTGGCGAACGCTATCTAAAAGCAACGAATCCAGACTGGCCCAACAAAATATTACCGATCAACGGAAACTGCACTATTGTGGGTGTGGTTGTTTTTGCTGGTAGATTGTTTTGAACACAGCACACCTACCCTTTAAGCCTAAGAATATAAATGGTAGGTTTCACCTTACAGCTCCCCAATCGCTTTGTATTTATGGGGATGACATATCAGAAACATTGAAATATTTGTCCATTATTGGTGACTTTACAGTTAATAAAGGGCAACCTTTACACTTAGACTTCAGTGAAGTACTCAAGCTTACAGCAGCTGCTTCTGTCATGTTATTTGCAGAAATTACACGAGCTCAGTTAGCAACAAACAAAAGCGACATCATTACCATCTCTCCACCAACAGATAAAACTCAAAGAAGAATTTTTATTGGCTCAGGTTTATTTAAAGCGATTAAGCCAGGAGGTGAAAGTAAATTAGAAAATTTAGTCCTAAGTAAAAATATATATCAGTCTGGAATTGATCCTGCTAAGTTTTCACTGTCGGTACTAGAGCAAATTAAGTCTTCTGGCATCAACTTATCTCCCCACCATAAAAGAATATTTTCTAGGGGTGTTCAAGAAGCTATGTTAAATGTAATACATCATGCTTATGATGGATTTTCTTCAGATCCACTGACAGGTATAGGAAGACGATGGTGGCATGCTATAATCGTTAATAGAGAAAAAAATAGAATTGCATTTATTATTTACGATAAAGGTCAAGGCATTGCTAACTCGATGAGCGCCAGCACATCTTTGCCTCTTTTCAATCACGGCGAGTGCATTAAACATGTGTTGCCTAGAGGAGTGAGTCGATTTACTGATCAGCCAGAACGTGGAAAAGGGACACAAGACATTCTACAAGTAACTGAAATTGAAGATAACTCTATGATCGTAATTTATAGCGACCACGGTCGCTATATGGAAGATAAAAAAACAGGATTAAGCGAATGCTTACACATGAAATGCAGTGTACATGGTACACTTATTGAGTGGCAATTCCCTTTATGAGATATAATATGATATACAACTTAGCCAAAGAATTTACCCCTACACCATTCGGAAGGTATATTTCCGACGGCCCTAAAAGCGCCGAAAAATTCAGGTCTATATTGATCCCTCTATTAAATGAGTGCCATAAAAAAAATGAAACGTTAACTATTGACTTAGATGATGTTCCAATCGGTATAGGCTCATCATTTTTAGAAGAAACTTTCGGTGGAGTTATTAGAGAAAAAGAGTTCAATGAGCATCAACTTAGCGAAATACTTATAATTAAATCTAACGAAGATAAGAGCTACATTGATGAAATTAGAGAATATATTAGAGAAGCACAGAAGGTAATAAATCAATAATGACTTGGTTAATTGCTCTGGCACCATCTATCGTATCCGCTAGTCTAGTGCTCATTGGTTGGAAGGTGCTGTATGGAAATGCTAAAAGAATTTCCTCTCGTAGCGAAACACATGCTTTATACCAGCAAGCAAGTACATTACTTTACGATATTGAAGAATTATCTGAAGGGTTTTGGTTAAAGGGGAACTACAACGACAGTCCATCAACTTTTGAAATGCTTGCTCTAAATAAAATTAAACGTTTAAATCAAATTCTGTCGAGATTAAAGCAAAGAGATATTCCATTAGATATTACAGCTTTTGTTTTGAGGCGAGTCTGTACATTGCATTCATACTCTATCCAAAAGCAGAGTGAAAATGAAAAAAGATTACATTTAGAAAGTACGCATACACAATTAAATGAAATCGAACAAAAAATATCAGATTCGATTTTAAAAAAATATCCCCATTCATAAGTACAATGCTAAATTTCAACCAAAGGGCTTAACCGCCCTTTTTTCATGCCTAAATCCTCCTCACAAAGCAACTTCAACGCATATTTCCTATAAATTTTTTCAATAAATTTACGTGACAAACCTCAAAAAACACATTTATTAAAAATTAATATAGCTTTTTGTGTTGATCAAATTATAGCTAAATGTGTATATTGTAAAAACACCAACCACACAAAGGGAAACATCATGCAACGAATCACAACTGAAATTGAAGTTAAATTGGTAAAGCAAGCCGTTCAATATAACAAACAAGCGCTGTTAAAACTGCTTGCACCCAAACACGGTAAAGTTATTCGAGGGGAGGATTAATATGCTCGGTCAGCATTTAAAAATAGAGAAAGGTAACACAAGCGCATTTTTAGAAGCCTTTGTGAACGCCTACAACCTTGACTTAGAAGTCGCTGAAAATAATGAAGATACCATTGAGCTGTTAGAGGCAAAATTAGAGCAAAGCTATCTCGACCATGACAAACAACAAACACTTAATGAACAACTGTCTAATGAGTTAGCGACAGCCAAAAAAGAAAACAAACAGTTTCGTGCATTATTTGAAGTCGCAGAGGCAAATGAACAAAAACAAATAGCCACTCAACGAGAGTTAGCGCTCAGCAAGGCCAGTGTTGCCGAGTTACAAAAAGAACTGACCAAGTTAAAAGGGGGCGATAACCCTAAACGACTGCGTGAACAAATAAAACGTATTAAAGAAAAAAGCCTGATTGAGAAAAAGCGTTTAAGCACGGCAGAAGGCGCGCTTAAAGAAGGTCGTCGCCTTGTGGAGCGTCAAAACAAACTACTCGGTGAGAAAGATGCCTTAATAGGTAACCTGAAAAAGGAACTTGCGCATAACACCGGTTCAGGGCTTTACCACAATGATGAACACCACCTCATTATCTGGCCGGAAAAAACACGTTATGAACGCGAAGATGGTTCTCACTTTGAAGGGCGTTCACTGCTCTATTTACACCAAAGTGGCCGTGGCGGATTAATTTCCTTTGACCCAGCAACAGGTGAAGCACACATGTGCAAAGCCCCTAAAAATGGCCTGCGCCCAAGTGAGGAATGCAAAGTATTTGCCAAAGATTGGCTATATGCCGTCAACGCTTTGCAAGATGGAATTGTGCAAGATAAAGACATGCTAGCGGTGAATTACAACGCCGACCTCAAGCCGATGAAGGGCTAAGCACCAGGCGCGATTTACCGCAACGAAAATTAAATACAAGGAAATAAATAATGAGCAATGAAAAAGAAACATTTAAACCAACTATCAGCACGCAAAGCACAAGCATTAACGACATGTTTGGTCAAATTCTAAAGCAAAAGCTAGAAAATGGTGCAGTTGAAGAAGTCATCACTAATAAAGTTGATAGCTTCATTAATGAGTGTGTTAGCGATGCGTTTCGTAGCTACGGTGACATTGGTAAATCAATCAAAGATGCAATCACTCAATCCATTACACCAAACCTTAAAGAATTAGGTTACTTCCCTAGTTACCACCACTTTGTAATGAAATCGATTAAGGCCAGAGTAGAAAAATTTCAAGATGAAAAATTGCAGCACATTGTTGATAAAGAGTTAGAAGAAATTTTCAAAGAACTACCTGAACAAATAACACTTTCATGGGTGCTTGATAAAATTAAAGAAGATATAAAAGAAGATGACTCTGACTTTGATGGTGGTCAGCTAACACTGTTAATAAGAAATGATGGCGGGTCATTTACTTACGTATCAATCGGTAAAGAAGACTGCATGAATGAATACCAATGTGAATATCGCATTGGCCTACATCATGGAGAAATCTTCTCGCTCGATATTAAAGACAAAAATTATGATAATGATTTAATTGTTAATCGAATCTATGGCTTTGAAAAACAACTCTTTAAAGCTTACACCATGAAAGCAACATTAACCTTAGACAAAGGAATGAGTGCAAGCAGCTACGACATTGAAGTTGAATCTAACGAATATGATGACTACTAGGGAACACAGCATGAAACTCAATTTTGATATTTTAACCACCCTACTTTTTGCCTGTGAAAACCAGACAGGTAAAACCATCGACGACATGAAAAACGCCGTTGATTGGAACGTTTGCACAAAACAGGTACAAGCAGTTATCGATTACATGGTGAATCAGAAGTTTTTAATAGCAATACCTCATAAGGTAAAAGGCGGAAAGAAACAACCAACGCGCTGGGTAACAACACGCCACCTACGTAATGCAACACTAAGTAGAGCCAGCAACCATTTTAATAAATAAATTAGGAGTGAATATGATGCAAAAAAGCAAAGAGATGGTTAGCTGTGGTACATCAAAAGTACCTGCTTGGATAGTTAGCCGAGGGATAAAAATGATCTTTGATAGAAAAGCCAGTGTTGATGAAGATGGCGGTATCTCACTAGGCCAGATGCGCGATGATGAATGTGTCATTTCACCAAATGCGATATATCGAACAGAGCGCAATTTAACTGAGTGGCAACCTGCTGAAACAGCCCCCAAAGGTGATGTCATTATCGCTCACTTTTCAGGCCATCCTGTCCCAGTAGCAGCGACTTGGAATGATCCTGAACAGCAATGGATTTTCTCAAACGTACAAGTCAGTTGTTACGAAGGAAAATGGAACGACACTTTTTTTGACACAGAATATGAATGTGCAGATGCGCTCAAAGCATGGATGCCATTACCAACCATAAATGAGGATAAATAATGAGTGAGATTATGTACAGCGAACTCGATAAAGAGCGCTTAATCAATGTAAACGAAATCACCCGTTTAATGGGTGTCGGTCGCACTTACTTTAGCAAATGCATCGTCAAAGAAACGAACTTTTTAGAGATTGCACCACCCATTCGATTATATGGCAACGGTAAACCAAAATACCGATTAGGTGATGTGCTGAAGTTCATTAAGAGCCGGCAAGATTAATGGCAGCATTCACCGTGGTTTGGGTGCCCGATAATTCTCCAACGCTAACCACCATTGCTGACGTATTAAGCATCGGAGGGAGTTGTTGATACCAACCTGAGTAAGCTAGATGCCGAAAAGGTAGAAAGGTGTTTAAAAATAAATGGGGAGGGGTTAGAGGGTGATTATGCGATCTACACAGATAAGGATGAAGGCTAAAAATGGATTTTTTATATTCCAGCGACACATTAAGAAAAGTCTCGTATCAAGATTATTATCGCCTTGCACTGGTAAAATCCGATGCCTGACGGGATTGGCATCGGCTTATGCTGATGAATAAAATTATTAACAGGAATCAACCATGTAAAATCTGGCAAGTAACCCGATTAAGGATATTATTATGAGTTTATGTTTTTAGTTATGGGTTTCGCAGCCAAAAAACTTCCAATTAATTAATGGCATCATAGCCCACATACAACTATCTAAACGTCCGGTAGTTATTCCTTATGCATATTAGCCAATTTAGCTCTATACAGTCGTCATATACAAAAATCAACACTCAACCTATTAACTACATGCGGTGGAATAGACATGCCATTAATCAACGAAAAGAAGCCAGTGGCAGACGTTTTGGGGAAATAAAGTAGCCAAATCGATGCAGAAAAGGAAGGTTACCGGCTCCCTTTTTGAACCTTACCACCCTTTATGTTGCTTCTCGTTGTTTTAAGATGGCTATTACTGTTATATTATGTATATATACTATTCATTGATAACAACAATTTTCAAATGTTACGTTATATTTATAATGCTCGAAATGCCTGCTGGATATAAATAAAAATCATCACAGTAAGCTTATATTTTTCCGCTTAATAGAGCGATATAAATAAAATATTCTGTTCAAATTGAGTAGAACACAGCGATATCCATAAGGAACTAATACAGTTGGCGATAGTTCGTTTCACAGTTTTAGCCAACTATTTTTCCGCTTAATGCGGCGTTAGAAATAACTACTTAACATAAATAGTGGCTCTAATTACTGTTAAGTGTTTACCACAAAGAAGATAAAACATGAATTTTGATTTTGAAATCCGTAATTTAGGTAAAGTTAAGCACGCAAAGTTGAAAATAGCGCCTTTTACTGTAATTGCCGGGGCAAACTCTTCAGGAAAAAGCTTTATCAGCAGAGCGTTATACAGTTTTTTTAATACCATCAATAAAGACCATGTTACTTTAAGTGCCATGAATAGTATGCTCAATATCCAAACGTTACTTCGCTCTGCTTACAATTCTACGAGTGTTCCTAGTAATACTGTAAATGATCTTTTTAACGAGTTAATGACTCATATTGCGACTTTAGAGAACGTGATCAGTAAAGAGTTTGGTGAATGTACATTCTTAGAACAGCACGCTAGAACTCTAATACTCGATGAGTACATTTTAAATACAGAATACGTTATGGGACTTTTGTTAGATGAAATAGCAAATAAAAAAAAGTACAACAACTTCCATGAACGATTATCTGCGGCAAATAACCAACTTAAAAAACTAAAAACTAATATCAAAAACCCATCTACTACATTATCTGAGAAAGTAGAACAGGGATTCAATGACGCGCTAAAAGAAAATTTTCAAATACCAAATTTAAGCGATTTAAAATCTTTTGATGCATCTGCAGAGGAACCAATTTCATTTAATCTAGGCCCTTTGGGTGAGATTTCAATCGTTAAAGAATCAATCAACTTCAAACTAAATGCAGAAAGTATAAGTGAATTCCAGTCGTTGTATAATGTCGTGTTTATTGAATCTCCAATCTATTGGAAACTTAGAAAGCCTTTAATAAATGCACAAAAAAGCCCTTTAAATATATTTAGGCGCTTAAATAAAAGAGTTGAGGGACTTTCAGGTGTACCCCAATATTTTTATGATTTGATTGAGCTAGTAGATGGAAACATTAAATCGACTGCTGCAAATGAGCAACTAGATAATTTAGAAAAAAACATTAATCAAACTTTAGGCGGGAATATTGAATTATCTGACAGTGGTGATATCTCCTTTAAAGATTCATCGACGTCAAAAAATATCAGCATAAATCTTACTGCCACAGGCGTCACCAATTTAGGGATAATAGGGTTACTTTTGAAACGAAATGTTATTGCAAAAGGCAGTTTTGTTTTTGTAGATGAACCTGAAGTAAATTTACACCCCGCATGGCAAAAAGTAATGATAGAGACGCTATATAAACTGAGTAAAAGTGGAATAAACGTTGTGATAGCAAGCCATAGTATAGATATGATGAAGTATGTCGAAAATATTATGGATGAGTTAAGTGAAGAGGAAATAGAACAACAATTTGCAATTAACAGGCTTTCTCAAAGTGGCATATCTACTTCTTCTGAGATATCTCAAAGAAAATCGATTGCAGAAATAAAAAATGACCTAGGTGCTTCATTTATTGATATGACTTTAGAGAGTGGTTGGTAAAATGGATTGTATTAGCCGCTTTCTTGAAGTTATGGACCATGAAATGCCCCAACATTCTGCATTAACAAGTTCAAGATCAGGATACAAAGTTGATGGGGAAGGCATAAAAAAACATTGTCTGCTTTCTGGCTTGAAATCTGTAGATTATTTTGAAATTAATAGTGAACGTGGTTTTCTCTATGTTGAATTTAGCGATTTATTTGCTCATGATGTTCAAATACAATATAAAATCCTTCAGATTTCTGATTCTAATCTGTCTCCCAAAATAAAAAAAGACCTCCGAAAACAATTCAATAAAGAGATAGCCAATGAATTAAAACAAAAGGCTAAAGATTCTCGTGTAATACAGTTAGCACTACCTGAAAAGTTAGCCAATTTACCCGAGAAATTTAATGACAAAGCGTTATATGTTGTCGTTGTTCCTCCTATTGAAGAAGCGAATAAGGTTGAACAAGCTAGGTTTATTGATGACCTTAAAAGTAAGCTCACTTGTTCCGTACCAGATACTATCGCTAAATCTGTTATAGTTGTTCCCTTAAACCATTTTTTAGCCTCATAATATCAATTAAAACATTCTAACAACTTTTAATGTGGGTAATGGAAATTACATCTCGCATTATTCATATTTATAACCATTATGCTTTAACCAACCATGAGCATGTTTGTTGCGCGGATCCTTGTGGGTCCAATGGACAACACCACCTTTTTTGTTGTATTCATATTCACCATAAAACTCAACCATGTCACCTTTTTGCAAATGAGGAATTCTTGGTGCCAAATCGATATTATGGGCTATTAACAGAGTTTGTTTGTTGCGTAGCTTAAGAATAAAACGTTGATGCTTTGAGCCTTTCGTATCATCGGGCAACACCTTAATTACTTTTCCGATCCCTTGTACTTGGAGATCACTTTGCTGTGATTGAAAGGCTTGCTCAATAACAGCATCATCTGCCCATAATGGAAATGAGATAAAACTAAAGAGTAAAACCAAACAAGAGAATAATTTTTTCATGTGATTCCTTATACAATGATGCGTTTTTGAAATTCCCTATATAAAGGAAGAACTTTTTATCTAAGTTGTTTTTCTAACAACTCCCAATATAGGTTATAACCCGCTAATTGTTCATCTAACCAATCGTGTTTATTATAAATAGCCATTATTCCACCGAGTTCATGCCCTAACATTTTCTCAGTGACATGAGGCATCACACCATTTTCACTTAAACGAGTTACAATTGTTCGCCTGAAGTCATGAGGAACAAAATGGTCTAATTTCATTCTATCGTTTAGCCGTTGAACGAAGCGGTTTTGTGCATGACTCGTTAATGGTTTTTTAGCAGATTGACCAGGTATTAAAAACTCACGCTCATGGCCATAAGCTAAATCTAGTGATTTAATTAATTCAACTACCTTATCAGAGAGTGCTCGCCTTATTGCTTTTTTAGTTTTAGAACGATCAGCTGGTAGTATCCAAAGCGATCGCCCCAAGTCAAATTCACTCAAATGGGCTTCTCGAATTTCACTATTTCGCGCACCGGTTAAAATTAATAGTTGAGTACAAACGCGACAGCTTAACGCCGCCCTACTCATCTCAATCTCACGCCATAATTTGGCTACTTCAAACCATTCTAATGTTCGTTCTCGTTTACGTTGATGATTTCCAACTGCCAAGGTTGGGATATCAAGTAAATGGGACTGCTTAATTCGACCTCGTGACTTAGCCCAACGAACAAAGGTTTTAAAGCGACTTAAAATATTACCCGCATTTTCAGGTGAGGAATCTTTATTAATACGGTCAAAAAAAGCAATCCATTGGGTATAACTATAACGTTCAACATTGATAGAGGCATTGGGGACCACATACTTATTAAAAGTAGAATGGTAAAGCGCTTGGGACTTTTTACTTAACTCCTTATCCACGCGCAAGGTTAAGAACTCTTGCGCAATATTACCTAGCAGTTCATGTTCAGCCCCACCTTTGAGTATATGACGCGGATCATCACCATCAAACACAGCTCTCCTGAGTTTAATAACTTGCTCTCGCGCCTCAGCTAGTTTAACCTCAGGATAACGTCCTATTTTCATACGTTGTGGCTTTCCAAACCACTGGAAACGAAAGTAAAAAACGATAACAGCGTTTTTAGATACTCGAATAGTTAAACCATCACGGTCAAAAACCTCTGGTTTACCTGTGTATGGAGCCTTAATACTTCTTAATTTTGAGTCTGTTAATGCCATAAGTCACCAAGGTACAAAGCAAGTTTAAAATAGGTACAAGCTAAGGTACAAAAAAGATAAGTAACAAACAATAACAAGAAAGAACAAAAAGAAACAGAAAAGCAACGCAAGCATAGAGGATATAAAGCATAAAATGGGTAAATCATCACAAGAAGCTACATTAACAAACAATAGCCAACAACCCACTTTATACTGGCACGATTATGAAACTTTTGGGCTGAATCCTGGTGCAGATCGCCCTTCCCAGTTTGCAGGTATTCGTACCGACCTTGAGCTTAATGCGATTGACGAACCTAATGAATGGTACTGCCGAATCCCTAGTGATTATCTACCAGATCCGGTTGCTTGCGTACTTACAGGTATTACGCCTCAGCAGACCCTACAACACGGCGTTCCTGAAAATGAATTTATCACTCATATCAATTATCAATTTAGTCAACCTAATACCTGTGCTGTCGGCTATAACAGTATACGCTTTGATGATGAAGTAACACGTTTTACACTGTATCGAAATTTTTTAGATCCTTATCAGCGAGAGTGGAAAAATGGCTGTTCTCGTTGGGATATAATCGATCTTGTTCGCGCTTGTTATGCATTAAGGCCCGAAGGAATTAACTGGCCTTTGGATGATAACGATGTCCCTTCATTTCGTTTAGAATTATTAACGACAGAAAATCAACTTGCCCATGATCAAGCACATGATGCGATGAGCGACGTATACGCAACGATTGCTATTGCAAAGCTGATCAAACAAAAACAACCTAAATTATTTGATTATTGCTTTAATCTACGCCACAAAGGGAACGTCCTTGCCGCACTCAAGCTTGGTAGCTTTACTCCTGTGATCCATGTATCAGGAATGTTTCCGGCACTACAAGGTTGTATCTCTTATATTCTTCCTATTGCTAATCACCCAACTAATAAAAATGCGATCATTGTCGTTGACCTTAATCAGGATCTAACAGCACTGGAGACAATGAACATTGAAGAGATCCGCCATTATCTCTATACGCCAAAAGCAGAACTTCCTGAAGGTATCGACCGTCCAGCAATAAAACTTGTCCATATTAATAAAAGCCCATTTGTTGCTCCTGCTAAAACATTATCAGAGCAACGTGCTGATGAATTAGGCATCGATAGAACACAATGTAGGGCATCACTTGAGTTCATAAAATCACATCCTCAATTAAGCGAAAAACTACAGTTAGTTTTTTCAGAAGAGCGAGAGTATGTCAAAAAACAAAGCGTAGAGGAGATGTTATACAGTGGTGGGTTCTTTTCCAATAAAGATAAATCGCTTATAAATCAGATATCTGAGCTAGGGATTGAAAGCTTATCCAAAAGGCAATTCGATTTTGAAGACGAGCGTCTGTCAAAGTTACTTTGGCACTATCGCGCACGTAACGGTGAACAATATTTAGAGTTAGAAGAACAAGAAAAATGGCAACGGGAATGTCAATTATACCTGTTAGAACATCAACAAAGTTATATTGAAAAAATTGATGCTTTAGCTATGGAGTATCAACACAGTCCAGACAAAATTGATTTACTGCAACAATTACATCACTATTTGAATTATTTAAGCTGTAAATAATCTCGTCATAGCGTATAATCTTGCTCAGATTTTATTCACATCATATACAGGGAGGAAGTATGAAGATATCTACATTTCGTAATACGATCGCTTTTTTTGTTCTTTCCCCTAGCTTTATATGTTTAGCGAACGATGTACCAAGCAATAGCTTACAGGTCGAATTTCAAAAGAAAAGCCTCAAACAAGAAGAACAGTATGACCTATTAAGTTTAACGACGGTCTATCAAGTACCTGTTGCTACTTACCAATATCTGGATGAAGTTCTTACCTCTTTTTACAATACGATCACATTTACAACATCGATCACTGATAGCACCTTTAAAACAAATTCTCACTATGAACTTGTTGCTATCCCGCTCGTTGCAGAAAATAATCAAGGCGTAAATATTGAACTCTTTGGTAACTTTTCAGATCCATCAACTAAACGTTTAAGTAATTATTCTTCAGATCAAGTGCTATATAATTATTTATCTAACACAGAACAGATGAACATTTACAGTAGCTCACTTTCAGTAGGAGCTGGTATTAGTTTCAATACAAGCAATACAAGTAAAATTAAGATAATCATCTCCAATAGTGAAATACCTGGTTATGGTAATAGCAATGCACTGTTAGGCTTTGAATCAAAATTTTAATCATTTCGTGCGTTATCACTAAATTCCATATCCTATAACAAAATTATATTTCCTCCTTTTCTACAGTTCCGCTATTCTGTTTTCACTTAGTTAAATCAACCGTCAACAAGGGAAGTATAATGTCAAAAATATTCAGCGATAACTCACAAACTATCGGTCACACTCCACTGGTACGCTTAAATAACGTAACGTCTGGTAATGTCTTTGCAAAAGTTGAAAGTCGTAACCCTAGCTTCAGTGTTAAATGTCGTATCGGTGCAAATATGATTTGGGAAGCTGAAAAGAACGGTACGCTGACTAAAGATGTTGAGCTAGTCGAAGCAACTAGTGGTAACACGGGTATTGCACTTGCATTTGTAGCTTCTGCTCGTGGCTATAAAATTACTCTTACTATGCCGAATACAATGAGTATTGAGCGCCGTAAACTATTAAAAGCATTAGGCGCAAACCTAGTTTTGACTGATGGCGCTTTAGGAATGAAAGGTGCAATCAATAAAGCAGAGGAACTTGCTGAATCTAATCCAGGAAAGTACCTTGTATTACGCCAATTTGAAAACCCTGCAAATCCACAGATTCATGAGAAGACAACCGGTCCTGAAATTTGGAACGATACTGATGGTGAAATCGATGTGTTTGTTGCAGGTGTAGGTACTGGTGGTACAATTTCTGGTGTTAGTCGTTACATAAAAGAGACACAGGGTAAAGCGATTGTTAGTGTTGCTGTTGAGCCGACTGACTCGCCTGTGATTTCACAGACACTAGCCGGTGAAGATGTGAAGCCTGGACCGCATAAAATCCAAGGTATTGGCGCTGGCTTTATTCCTAAGAACTTAGATATTTCTCTTATCGACCGTGCTGAACAAGTAAGCAATGATGATGCAATTGAAATGGCGCGTCGCTTGATGGAAGAAGAAGGTATTTTAGCGGGTATCTCGTCAGGTGCGGCAGTTGTTGCAGCATCGCGTTTAGCTGCTGAACCTGAATATAAAGATAAAAATATTGTTGTAATTTTACCAAGTTCTGGTGAGCGTTACCTTTCAACAGCACTTTTTGCAGGTGTATTTGAAGGCGAAACTTTCGCATAATATGTCTTACAATGTAAGTCAATAAAAATAACTTTCATAAAAGGCACTTTTAGTGCCTTTTTTATTTAATGCTCCCCTTTCAATATATGTACAAAAATCCCGCAACCACCCTGTTTTTCAGCTTTTTTTTATCCTTATTTAGTAAAAACCTATTGACCCGCCCCCGCTATTTAAGGATTATCTAACTACAATATGGATGTTGTAATGCATTTTTACTTTTTTAAACTAATATTAAATTCTGTAAAATTGTGACTTGTAGCAGAAAACTTGACCTAGATTAAATTCATTTTAATATTTATTGGTTACTTTACTACAACAGTTTTTATTCATTGTTATAACTGGTTTGTATTGCAGATATAACGATATTTTTTACTAATATTTAAGGTGTTTCCATGTATCAAAAAACAGTAACAATTACAGCTCCAAACGGCCTTCATACTCGTCCAGCTGCTCAGTTTGTTAAAGAAGCAAAATCATTTGCATCGGATATCTCAGTAGAAGTAGGCGGTAAATCTGCAAGTGCAAAAAGCTTATTCAAGCTACAAACTTTAGGTTTAACTCAAGGTACATCAGTAAATATTAAAGCTGAAGGCGCTGACGAACAAAAAGCAGTTGATACTTTAGTTGCATTAATGGCAACACTTGTATAACAAACTCTTTTTTTTAGTTCGACATTTATAAGGATCATTTATGATATCTGGCATTCTAGCATCCCCTGGCATCACTTTCGCAAAAGCATTGTTATTACAGGAAGATGAAATCTCTCTCAACACGGATAAAGTTGAAGATACAAATTTAGAAGTTTCTCGTTTCCTGGATGGACGCGCAAAAGCTTCTGCTCAGCTTGAAGTGGTTAAACAAAAAGCACTTGAAACATTCGGTGAAGAGAAAGAGGCAATCTTTGAAGGGCATATTATGCTTCTTGAAGATGAAGAGCTAGAAGAAGATATCGTAGCTTACATTAAGAAACATAAGTGTTCTGCAGATTTCGCAATTAACCAAATTGTGGAAGAGAATGCTACTATGTTACAAGAGCTTGATGATCCCTACCTGCGTGAACGAGCTTCCGATTTCCGTGATATCGGAAGTCGCTTGCTAAAAAATGTACTAGGTATTGAGATTGTAAACTTAAGCAATATCAGTGAAGAAGTTGTTTTGATAGCAAACGATTTAACTCCATCTGAAACAGCGCAAATCAATCTGGATAAAGTTTTAGGTTTTATTACTGACATCGGTGGCCGTACTTCACATACCTCTATTATGGCTCGCTCTTTAGAGATTCCTGCAATTGTTGGCACCAACGATATCACTCGACGTGCAAAAAATGGTGATATTGTTATTCTAGATGCGCTAAATAACAAAATCATTATTAACCCAAGCGAAGCTGAATTAGCCGACGCTAAAGAAATTAAAGCAGCATTCCTTGCAGAAAAAGAAGAACTTGCAAAATTAAAAGATCTGCCTGCAATGACCCTTGACGGTCATCATGTAGAGGTTTGCTCTAATATTGGTACCGTAAAAGATACAGATGGTGCAAAGCGAAATGGTGCTGAAGGTGTTGGTCTATACCGTACTGAATTTTTATTCATGGATAGAGACCAGCTACCAACTGAAGAAGAGCAGTTTATTGCATATAAAGAAGTTGTAGAAGCGATGGAAGGCAAAGCCTGTATCATCCGCACAATGGATATTGGTGGCGATAAAGATTTACCATATTTAGATTTACCAACCGAGATGAACCCATTCTTAGGATGGCGTGCAATTCGTATCTGCTTTGATCGCCCTGAAATTATGAACCCGCAACTACGTGCATTACTTCGCGCTTCAGCATTTGGTAAAGTGCGTATCATGTTCCCGATGATCATCTCAGTTGAAGAGATTCGTAAACTTAAAGAAATTTTATCGACGCTAAAAGCTGAATTAACTGCAGAAGGCCATCACTTTGACCCAGCTATTGAAATTGGCGTTATGATTGAAACACCGGCGGCAGCTGCAATTGCTCACCACTTAATTAAAGAAGTTGAGTTCTTTAGTATCGGTACCAATGACTTAACTCAATATACATTAGCAGTGGACCGTGGTAACGAATTGATTTCTGACCTTTACAATCCGATGACACCGTCTGTATTAAGCATTATAAAAACTGTCATTGATGCTTCTCATGCGGCAGGTAAATGGACTGGCATGTGTGGTGAGCTTGCCGGAGATGAGCGCGCAACACTTCTATTATTAGGTATGGGCCTTGATGAGTTCTCTATGAGTGCAATCTCAATCCCGACGGTTAAGAAAATTATCCGTAATACTAATTTTACCGATGTTAAAGCATTAGCCGATAAAGCATTATCAGTTGCAACTGCAGCTGAAATCGAAGCCCTGGTAACTGAGTTTAATAAGACCAAAGGCATTAACTAATTTAAATAACGGTTCTATACTTATTCAAGTAATTGATCCGTTTAGTAACTTACACATAATCAAAATTTGGAGTTAAACCATGGGTTTTTTCGATTCATTAAAAAAAGCAGTATCAGGTAACACACAATCTGATGATACAATTGACATCGTTGCACCACTTTCAGGTGAAATAGTAGCGATTGAAGATGTGCCAGATGTTGTTTTCGCAGAAAAAATTGTTGGCGATGGTATCGCAATTCGCCCAACGGGTAATAAAATGGTTGCACCTTGTGATGGTGAAATCGGTAAAATTTTTGAAACTAATCACGCTTTCTCTTTAGAGTCAGACACTGGTATCGAACTTTTCGTGCACTTTGGTATTGATACTGTTGAGCTAAAAGGTGAAGGTTTCACTCGCGTTGCACAGGAAGGCCAAAAAGTAAAAGCGGGAGATACAATTATCGAGTTCGATTTAGAGTTCCTAAAAGACAAAGCAAAATCAATCTTAACACCTGTTGTAATTTCAAACATGGATGAGATTAAAGAGCTTCAAAAAATGTCTGGCACTGTAGAAGTTGCTTCAGATGCAGTATTAAAAATCGTTAAATAGTCATTTTCAACAGATTAACTTACTTGTTGATTGAACGAAAAACGAAATAATAGAAAGAGTCACTTAGGTGACTCTTTTTGTTTGCGTCTCATCTGTTACAATTGTTTTATTTTCATGGACAAAATATTGTGACAATTCTTTATGGTATCCCCAATTGCGACACGGTCAAAAAAGCACAAAAGTGGCTTACGCAAAATAACATCGATTACTCTTTTCATGATTACCGCAAAGATGGCTTAGATGAATCATTAATCCAGAGCTTCCTTACTAAACATAAATGGACTGACTTATTAAACAAGCGCAGTACAAGTTATCGTGCACTAAGTGATTCACAAAAAGAGACGCTTAATGAAGTTAATGCGATTCAATTATTTATTGAGTTCCCAACATTAATCAAACGCCCTCTTATAATTCATGGAGACGCTTCTCAATTAGGGTTCAAAGCACAAGCATATCAAGATTTTTTTGCCGTTTAAGGAATTACCATGTCTGACTCTCCCGTATTAGCATTATTAAAAGATTTAATTAGTCGCCCCTCTATCACCCCTAACGATGCAGGTTGCCAGCCTTTATTAATTGAACGCTTAGAAAAACTAGGCTTTGTCTGTGAGGTGATGGAATTCGAAGATACACTCAACCTTTGGGCGCGCCGTGGTACAGCAAGGCCACTCTTTTGCTTTGCCGGACATACCGACGTTGTTCCGACTGGTCCAGAACATCTATGGAAGTGCCCTCCATTTCAACCTACGGTCATAAATGGCTACCTTTATGGACGTGGCGCTGCAGATATGAAAAGTGGATTATCTGCGTTTATGATCGCTGTTGAGCAATTTGTCGAACAGAATCAAAATCATAACGGCTCTATCGCATTGCTTATTACAAGCGATGAGGAAGGCCCCTTTATTAATGGCACTACACGTGTCATTGATACACTCGAAGCGCGTAATGAAAAAATCGATTACTGTATTGTGGGTGAGCCTTCAAGTACTGATCATGTTGGTGATACCATCAAAAATGGTCGTCGAGGATCTTTAACAGCCGAACTTACAGTTAAGGGTGTACAAGGCCACGTAGCTTATCCACATCTAGTCAAAAATCCGATCCATAGTTGTATGGCTGCAATGGCAGATTTGACTGCGACGGAATGGGATAAAGGTAATGAATACTTTCCACCGACTAGTTTTCAAATAACAAATTTTAATTCTGGAACGGGAGCAAGTAATGTCGTCCCAGGCACTGCGCAAATTCAAAGTAACTTCCGCTACTCAACCGAATTAACTGCAGAGCAAATCATTTCTCGCTTTGAGGCGACCTTAAAGACACATGATGTCGACTATGAAGTAAACTGGACTTATAACGGTTCACCTTTTATTACACAGCCTGGTTCGTTGACGGATGCAGTTAGCGAAGCGATTAAACAAGTAACAGGATTAACAACAGAGCTTTCTACTAGTGGAGGCACTTCAGATGCGCGCTTTATTGCGCCAACAGGCGCTCAGGTTGTGGAAGTAGGTCCAAGCAATAAAACCATCCATAAAATTAATGAAAGCGTTAATGTGGCTGATTTAGAGTCATTAGTCGATATATATCAAGTTACCTTAGAAAATTTACTGACATGCGATTAGTAGAGTTAACTGGGCAGGTAGAAACACACCTCTGTTTGCTCAATAAGCAGACCTTATTGCATCATAAAGTGCGTTCACCATTTATTGAACTACAAAAGTCAGCAAAACGTGCTGGTTTTAACTTACAAATCGCCAGTGGTTTTCGTAGTTTTGAGCGCCAAAAACTAATTTGGAACAATAAATACTCGGGTAAAAACAAAGTGGTCGATAAAAATGAGAACCGCCTTGATATTTCGCGTATATCTGAGCTAGAAAAATTATATGCAATCTTACACTGGTCTGCTCTTCCCGGTGCCAGTCGGCACCATTGGGGAACCGATTTTGATATTTATGATCCCACTTTATTACCAGTAAATCGTAGCTTACAACTTATAAACGCTGAGTATCAGAATGGAGGATATTTCTCAGCTTTGAGCGAATGGCTCAGTGATAACATGTCCCAGTTCGATTTTTATCGCCCCTATCAACATGATTTAGGGGGGGTAGCGCCTGAGCCTTGGCACATTAGCTATTATCCCATAGCACAAGGTTGTCTTAAAGAGATAACCGCTTCCACCCTTTATGATCTCATTATGGAAAATAATATCTTAGGTAAGTCGCTAATTTGCCAACAGTTACCTATGATATATGAGAAATATATTTGTAATATTAACTCATATGGGAAATAAAAATGTCAGAAAGACGCCGCTTTTCACGTGTAATTTTTTCTGGTGACTGTTCATTAAGTGAAGAGATTGCCGGTAAAATCGAACTATTTGAAACAGAGCTCCTCGATATTTCACTCAATGGTGCGCTCGTGCAATCGCCTAAAGATTGGCATAATGAACCGGATGTTGCGGTTAATCTTAATTTAACACTTGCAGGTTCAGAGATAATTTTGGAAATAAATGGCGTTGTTTGCCATCAAGAAGAGGGTTTACTTGGTATCAAGTTCTTAACACTTAGCCTCGAGAGTATTTCACACCTAAGGCGATTGATTGAATTAAACTTAGCAGATGAAGCATTGATGCATCGTGAAATGTCTCAGTTAATTAACCTTGACGAAAACTAGAAGCCAAATATTATCAATTGGTTACTATGTTTTATTTCAATTCTACTATAAAAGGTAACGGCTTACACTTAGTTACCTTTTTAACTATATTGATCCCATATTATTCAATAAAGCTAAACATTTAGCGTTCATAGCAGATAAACTAAATACTAAATAAAACCAAGGGATGAAAAATAGTTAGTTATGGATTTAAAGGCTTATCAGTCGCAAATAAAAGAGCTTATCCCACTTCGCCAAACGCCTGATTTTAACGAGTTACTCGATAAAATTTTATTTGGTGAAAGTAACAGCGATAAATTTCTCATTAAAATGGAAATTAATCGCCTTGCCAAACCTTGCCAGCGATTAATTGACCTTCGAGACAAAGTAACAGAAGCCTGTACGTTATTCGAAATAGAGGGGACTAAACACTACTTAACTAAAGCGACTATTCCAGTGCTTAAGGATAATATCGCTTTATACGGTCTATATACTGTTGGTGCATTTGAGGCTGTTCATGAATTTGTAAGTCTGCAAAAAAGCAAGCTAAATAAACAAAATGAAATCAAAAAACCTAAGCAAACTACAAAAGAACAATGTGAATATTTAACACTTTCACAGAAGAACAAACGCGGAGCTCCGCGTATGTTCTTTGTTTCTGAAGTTTTAGCAGAAACAAATGATGGTTTACGTTTTAAAGCATACACCTCAAACATATCTGTCACAGGTGTAAAAATTAAGCTAGAAGATGATATTCGATTGGCCAATGATGAATTAGTCTCGATAACTTTTACAGGTCTGGCTTTAGAATATCATGATAAAGTGTTATCACAGGCAATTCAGTATCGATTAGTAAAACAAGAAAATGATATCGATAATCACAGTTACTTTTATTTAAACTATCACGATAGCAATGATACCTTTAAATCATTTATCAGCGACTTTATTCGCATTAACCAGTATAAATACAAAATTGATGTACATTATTACTATCAACTCGCTAAAATCAGCGCATTAAAACATAGCTACTTAAATGGAATGGCGGTTCTTCCCATTTATCTTAATGAGCAGTCTCCAACACCACTCCTTTTTACACTTAACAATAATACTAATAATAAGATTAGTGATGCATGGCAATGCGATCAAATTGACCAATTACCCCTACTTTTTGATGAATTACGTTTTGTAAAGCTAATTGCACAGATGTCAAAGCAGCAAGCAACAACTGTTTATACTTTTACTCATAATGTTCAAGGTAAGCAGTATTTTCTCTCAGCTACAGAAGAGGAGTTGCTTGAAAAAGGACTTAAGCAACTGTTCATTAATTGTGGTCGAAGTAAGGTGAGTTGGCGTGTTTACCATCTTACTTTACGCCCATTAAAATACACCTCCTCTACTGAGCAAGATATTACCGAGCCAACACCAGCAATATTTAAAAAGGTAACTCACCTTGCGACGTTGCAACAACTAACAAAAGCTTACCCTTTCGACATTAATACCAAGCTTGATAATAATGATGTAAACCAGCTTAATCAATTTGTACATCGCGCTAGCGACAGTAAAGCAAAATCGAAGAGCTTTACCCTATTCTCAAAAGAAAGGCGTAAAGAGGAGCGTTATCTCTATAAGAGCGAAGTGAAAATCACTGATAAAAAGAATAATTTCAGCGGACATCTTATTGATTTTTCATTATCTGGTTTAAAAGTAAAACTAAAACAAATTAGCGCTTTTCCGATCGGCGCGGTTCTTAAAATTAGTTTTACCGAATTACAAAAGATTTCAAAATCCTACCCACTAAAAGAGCTTAAATATCGGGTTATAAAAACCTCACCAAGCAATATTTTACATTTACAAGTTTGTCAAAAGAAAAGCTTAGAAATCTGTCAGCATTTTTTTTCTACGCTTGTTAAAAATAACGAAAAACATTTTACCTGCATCCCCTTACAAGGCGCTAAGCAACCCACTTCAAAACATTTAGTAGACATTGCAGAAGAGTCTTTTTTAAATGCTGTATTCTTCATTAGTAAAATTGCTAATAAACCGACGATTAAATTTTCTGCAATAGATAGCATTCATCATTCTCTGCATAAATTATTCAGCTTGAAAAGTGATACTCCCTATGAGTTAAACTTTTACCCATTAGCTAATAATCAGCTTTATGAACGATTAGTCATAGAGCAATTTAAAGATAGCGAAGAAAAAATGGTGCGTAAAGAGGCACTTATCTATGTCAATGTAGTAAGAAATAGTGAAGGAAAGTGGCATATTGAAAGTTTCCTCGATGACGACTTTAACTCAGAAAAGGCAAAAGTAAACTTTATAAAAGAGAGCCAGTTTACAGGGGGGTTCTATGCATTACATTATCGCTTAACTTCATTACCAAGTGTTGATATTAATACTATAAAATCTGAAATTAGAGCGATTTCACGGTTTGCTATTCATTTGACCAAAAAACTTGAAGAGGAATTAAAAGCAGTTGAGGGAATGATTGAAATAACTGATAGAACAGAAGAGATTATTAATGCGGTCAACAACAGATCGTAAAGCATATACTAAGCAAATATGGGCGTTCGTTCTTTAAGCAGTAGTGAGTTGTAATGTGCATTCGCAACAGAATAAACATTAAAGCCCACTACTGGACGCTAAGTTTTTAGTCTACTTTTTCCAAGACGCATTTTTATGCGCACTTAAAATGGCAAGCGCACCTTGCAGATCAAGATTATTTAAAGAAATAGCAGCCTTTTCTTGCACGATTGGTTTAGCGTGAATCGCAATTCCCATCGCAGAAGCGTCCATCATCACCAGATCATTTGCACCATCACCGATGGCAACTGTTTGTGACATGGGAATCGAGTATTGCTCAGCAAGCTCTTTTAAAGTGCGAGCTTTCACGTCTGCATTGACTATTTCCCCAGTCACAGTCCCGGTTAAATAATCATTTTCTATTTCAAGCGTGTTAGCTATCGTAAAATCAAAGCCATGATCCTTTTGCAAACGCTCAGCAAAATAATTAAAGCCACCAGAGGCAATAGCGACCTTCCACCCAGCTTGCTTTAAACCGGCGATTAATGATGTCAAACCAGGCATCAATGGCATATTATCAGCCACTTCTTTTAAGATTGAAATAGGCATATTTTCCAGTTTACTGACGCGTGTGCGTAAGCTTTCATTAAAATCTAGTTTACCTTGCATCGCAAGTGCAGTTACTGCAGAAACCTGTTCACCCACCCCATATAAACGCGCTATTTCATCAATACATTCAATTTGAATCGTCGTTGAGTCCATATCCATCAAGACTAAACCTGGTTTAGACCAATCTGGAAATTTCTCCATTAGCGCAAAGTCTACAGTCGCTTGTTTAGCAAACAGCTCTAATTGACTTTTTAATACATCAGGATAGTCACTCAACAAAAAACGCATGGTTACCACATCAGCAATAACTTCTGGTGAAAAAAGCATTGTTGATGCAACACCTTGTGAGCTAAGCAATGAAAGTAATGTATTAAGTTGCGCAGTTGTAAGCGTTTCGCCCATAATAATAAGCTCGGCTTTTGAGCAAAATTCTGCCTTAGTTCGCAAAGTTAACGTATTATTTTCAAAGAAAATATTTTCAAGATCAGCCACATCTTGTTTTAAATCATCGCGCCATTCAATTAATGACTGAGCTTTTGAAGGAATTTGCAGTTTTTCTATCGTTTTCAAAGTAATATACCTATCATTTAAATTTAGATGAGCCTCATCCGCTGAAGCACAAACAACAATAACGATTGCACTTGATGATTACAAGTGATTAAAGGATTTTCAATGAAGAGCAAAATGTATTATGGACTGCGAGCTTTACAAATAACGACGCTGATAGTGGTTAGCGTTGTTATTCTGTTTCAGTTAAATGAATTACGTGTTATTTCTAATGAAGTCCGCTATCAGCAAACAGAAAAGTTTTCATATTCACTTACCAATTTAGCAGCGGCGGAAGCATCTCGCTACTTGGGGCAAAAGAAAAGTAAAGATCTGCAATTATTAATTAATGAGCTCAGTAATGATCCAATGGTAAGAGACGCGACAATTTATGACCATTTAGGAAAAATTCTTTATCAATCAAACGATCCACTTTTATTGCCAATTCTCTTAAAAATAAATGAGCCAGTAAACGATGATATCAAAGGCGTTATTCCGTATATTGCTGAATTATACAAAGAAGATAAAAAAATCGGCTACATCAGGATCTCACTAAAACAAGATCATATCTTACGTTTGATTTTTAATTATCAACAACAATCTCTTGAAACACTCACTTTACTATTACTACTCTCTTTTTTCGCAGGTAGCCTAATAATGGCACTTTTCTTTCGTAGAGCAGAGGCAGCCTATTACCGCTTAAATAAGCTAATACCAAATTTAATCGCCATGAATAAAAAAAGTTAACCTCAGTAGGGTTAAGGAGTTTTATATTGAATTTTTAAATACTAAGGAAATTTTTGTTGTTAGTTGGCAAAGCCTAAGAAACTAAAGTAATTATAGTTTCTTCTAGATAGGAATAATAAGTAGTTAAATAGCCTCAATTGTTGTTAATGAAAGCGTTATTCTATTTTGAATCATATAGTGATATATTTTTAAGGTACATACCGTTATGTTTCGCGTAAATCTAAGGCGGATTATCCTAGCAGTAACGGACTCTTGTTAAATAACTTTGCATAAAAGCCCGAGGTACTAGCGTTATTGCGACGCTTTGCTTCTCCATAACTGAATTGCTTTACCTTGAGATTCCGCCTATAAGTCATGTGATGCAGTTGCCCTATCTACTTTTTAATTCACGTTATAGTATCACTATAAAATTATTTATCCTCATAATACGCATTAATAGTTCCCCCCTTCCTTATCACGCCATAATTACAACGGCTACTCAGGAGAATTCCGCTTTGCATTAATACAAAACGAAATAAATAGCTGATCTATTTTACTGATTAAAGCAACTTACCTCTTCGTTGAAACTTTCGCCTATTCATATGGAATAATCACATGTCATAGGCTCAGTCTTGTATAAACAGAAAAGTGGCTCCTTTTTTGTATTGCGTGGTATTGACGAAGTCATTATGCCAATTCGGCTAATATTGATCAGTTATTTAGTGGATTTGCTATTACAGCAATAGCCAATAAAATATTGAGATAATAAACTTGAAAGTTCAACTGCCCCTAAGTCTTTAACTTGCAAAAAAAAACCAATATCGACATAGATATTGGTTTTTTATTAAGCGAGCAGACATTGATATGTAGTGCCTGACTTTACAATATATTATTCACCTTTAGGGATAATAACACCATTTTCATCAGTTGCTTGTACGTTAAAGTTATCCTCAACACACATTTCATAATCACCAGCAGACCATGCGCTATAAGCTGTTTGATATGGTGCTAATTTACACTTAAAGCTATGGTTTGCAGGTGTATTTGCATTCCAGCCCCAATCTTTATCCCAGTTAATCATCAATGCGCCAGCACCATCTGTGTTAAATGGTTTCATGTCAGCACAATCTAATTTTTCACCAGTAATATCAAGGTTTAAGTAGTTCGAGAACTCTTTGTAGTACGCGATACGGCTTTTAGCTTGATTCGATGTTGTGCCTTTATTACATTCAAATGCACCGTTAATGATTTGAATCGTTGCACCAAATCCATGTTCAATACCTGCTGCTTTATCAGCTGCATTTGGCTGCCACGTACCATCGATCACATGTAACATGCTTGGTTTTGGTGGTTGTGGGTAAACATAAAAGAACACCGCAGAAGCAAGGTTTAGCCACGTATCAGCCACTAACTCAGGATTTTTAAGTAGTACCATCTTATCGCCGAACATCGCTTCAGAGAATGGTCCATAGTTGTAGTTCCAGCTTAGCTGTTTAGCACCACGGCCAAAGTAGCTTTTGCCTTGACATGGCCAACGATCGCCCTGCCAACCTGAACAAGCGTTGTATGGACCTGTTGTATCTGTCTCTTGTTTGTACATTTCTCGCACATAGTACAAACCTTGACGCCACTCTGGGTTACCTTTAGCACCTTCCCAACCTGGAGCATGAGCACCCGTTTCTTGAGTGAAGTGAGCAAACATAGTTGCTAAAGAACGCTTACAGATCTCTTCTGAATTACGGCCATCTTCGTAGGTACGACAGAAGGCAGGGAACTTAGCAATTGCCTGTAAGAAACGACGGTAAGTGTATGCTTCGTTACGAATTGGGAATAAGAACTCCCATAGCTCACTATCAATCACCGATTCAACACGTAAGACATTTTCAGGATTAGCAAGACGAAGAGGCTCTACTGCTTCTACTGATTCATTATCAAGCGTAACAGCATCTGCACGGATAAGGTCAAATAGCTCTCCACTGGTCAACTCTGTTTCAATTGAAGAAAGTTGTGCACGAGGAATTAAGAAACCACCACTACCATCTTCTGTAACACTTAACTCACCATTAAATGGTGGAGGCGTTGGAGTTGCAACAGTAGGTGTCGGTGTAACAACGACCGGTGTTGGAGAAGGCGCACAAGAAGGAACCGGAATTGGCTGATCAATTGGATAAGTTACGTAAACACCACACTGTAAAACAGTAACAAATGCCGGTGTTGGCGTAATAACAACTGGCGTTGGCGTAATGACAGCTGGGGTTGGGGTGATCACAACTGGCGTTGGTGTAATAACTACAGGTGTTGGTGTTGCTACACTACCACAGCTTGTTTCTTCCCAGAACCAAGAAGCTGTACTTGGTGTTTCCCATGTCCCAGGATTATTTTTAGCGATAAAACATTTACCTTGGTAACTTACTACATCGCCATTACTTGCCTTGGTTTTACCAGCAATAAATTCAGTTGTATCAACTGGTGTCGATGTTGGAATTAGCGTTGGTTTAGCTGTTGGAGTAGCTGTTGGAGCTACGGTTGGTGTACCCGTTGGAATAATTACTGGAGTTGGCTCAACAGTATTACTACAATCAGCAACTGTCCAAAACCATGAATTAGCATTTGGCGTTTCCCAACTACCAGGCCCATTTTTGGCAATATAGCAGACACCGTCATAAGAGGTAGTGTCACCGTTTTTGATAACTGTTTTACCCGGAACAAAAGGGGTAACTGTCGTTGAATTTGCAAGTGCAACATGGCTGAACATTGCTAGCGATGAAGAAAATAATGCAATAGATATTGCTTTCTTCGCGGGACTAAATGTAAACATTTAACTCATCCTTGTTAAATAAATTTAAATATATATTTAACTAAGCGAAGAGAAACGATCAATAACGAATAGAAACCAGCAATGGTCACGTTCCCACAGGGGAATGTAAAAATTACCAAATAGTATTATATGTTCATCCTGAGCATTTAATACTATTTTGTCTATATGCTTATCAAGCATTTCCATATGCTTAGTAAATAAATGACAATAACCAATGTAGATTACTTGCTGATGTTTTTATAATCAAGAAAAAGTTATATATCAGCCACTAAAGTTTTATTTTTTAAGCTGTAATGTTATCTAGATTCTGTAATTGTTCGATTATCGATTGGCTATATTTTTGTAAATCACTTGAATCTTGCTCGGGCATTAACCAACCAAGTAGATCGGTAAGGTGCTCTTCGATAGCAAATGGTTTAGCATGCTCATAGGCTTTTGTTAATTCATCATTAACGGGTAAAAACTGCTGTGCAATTTCTTTACCAGGCATGACTTGTTGATATTCTTTGATAGAAGCGACAGTTTCTGTGCGTTGCAAGTCCATTGAGAAAGCGGCTAAATGAGTAGGATCCATTGAAATCGTTTTGGCTTTTTCAAAAGCATCATCTAAGTTACCTGAAAAAAATAGATCACTTACGTTTTGTAGATTCCCCATCAATTCATTAACAGCTTGTTGTTCATCATCATTCAGTTCACCATTGATTTCAATAGTAAATGCTGCTTGAAACTCACTTTTATTTGAAGTTGCAAAGCTACCAATACCATTTTTCATATTCATTACAGAAGCACTTTGTTGCTTATAATCAGAATTAAAAGTGATCTTAATTTCATCCCCCTCTTTAGTGGTGATGCTGTAGCTCGCATCTTTACTTAAACTATAATGGCTTCCTTCACGATAATTTCCAGCAAGCATTGGCGAATCTTCATTTTCTGAAAACAGATCATCATTAAGCTTTTTCAGACCCTCTTTAAGTAAACCTTCGGTCTCTTTTATACCATTTTTAACATCATTACTTAATAGACCAAGTCCTTTCAACTCTTTTGAGGCATCACCGAGCCCCTCTTTTATTCCTTTTTGGGCATCAGAAAACATTTGCTGTAGTTCACTCTCTGTTGCACCATTATTTTTTGCTTTCGTGATTGCATCCGTAACAAAACCAAGAATATTGTTACTTACACTTTCAAAGTCAAAATTGTTTTCATTATTTTTTTCAGTTTCGTTCGGTATGCCTAATGCGCTATTGAGGCGGTCATTGATGATATTGGTCGCTACATTTTTTTTATCAATGTGGGTAGTACGATTATCTTTAACATCGGCATCAGATTGTTGCGCGCCTTTAGCGTGTTGATTAAACAAGGCTAAAGGCTGAAAATTTGAAAGTTCAACCTTCATATATTTCTCCAATAAAGGGGTACACCTAGAGGTTATCGGCAGCATTTAAAATTTATTAAGCATTTAAAATAAAAATGCTTATATTAAAAGCTGATAAAAATGACTCAAATAATAAATTAATGACCGTCAACGGTGTCTACGAGTTAAACACCATAATATGCATCGGACAATGGTGCAACATTACAATCACTAATGTAATCACGTGACGTTAACCAGTCTTTAAACGCACTCCGATCTGAATCAGTGGCGCTAATATAACGCCCGTAGCTACTAACATAAATGACAAAACGATGCGAACCACCAGCCCCACCTAATATAAGGTTCCTAGATTCAACAAATTCGACGAGCTCTGAAAAAAAGCCATCAAACACACTTTCATCAACTTCAGTAAACGTGAATGAGACTTCAAATCCTAAAACTGCATACTTACCGACATATAGCTTTTTATTTAATCGATTACTTCTTTTTATGTGATTCGTTGTTTTCATAGATACTCCAGTATTTAATTACGTCACCATTGTATATGTTACACGGCCAACAAAGCATAAAAAATCACTGTAAAGTATCAATTTTTACTAGTGAACACTTCGCGACAAAAAACAAAACAAAACAAAACAAAACCAAGATCATACCAAGAATAAAAATAAACTGACTTTATTTTTATTTGTGATCTTAACTTATTAAGTAATAGTACTTATGCTTTTCTAATGAATATTTATTTAGTCAGTCTTTTACTTTGCCTGTATTCACTGCAAATTTTTGCAGGTGCTCTTCCTGAGTCTCGCATAATTGATTTTAAAAATAGCAACATGCAAACTATCAAGCACCGACATATGTTAACCAACACTGGAATTTTAGTCGAAGACGGTGATATTAATAAAAAAAACCCATTATCAGAGCGGATCCTGTCAATTTTTTACAAAAATACGGCCAATAAAAATGTGTGTAAAGATATCCCTTTCAGCACAGATGTTGCTATTGGTAGCTGCAGTGGTGTGTTAATAAAAGACAATATACTAGCTACCGCTGGGCATTGTGTAGATGAAAACATCGCCAAGAAAATCTGGTTTTTTAATTACCAACAAACGGACGACCTCTCTTTTAAGCAAGGCTATAAAGTAAAGCGCGTTATTTTTCGCGACTTTAGCATCATAAAATCAGGTTATTCCGTTGAAAGAAATAAAATTAATCGTCAACGACAACAGATTGGCATAGGCCCTCTCCCACCTGATATGTTCGATTATACGAGTTACCGTGATATTGCTCTGTTAGAATTAGCAAAACCGGTGGTAGGCCTTCTGCCATTTAAAATTAATTTCAGACCATTCTTTAGCGGGAGAAAAGTTATTTCTGTAGGCCCCCCTTTGGGCTTGTCATTAAAACAAAATAGTACGGGATCCCTTAAATCTATTACAACCACCAACTACATGACGACAAATATACAAACACAGCAAGGGAACTCGGGGGGACCACTGTTTGATTATGAAACAGGTGATCTTATTGCAATCACGGTAAATCGTGGTTTAACTTCTGTATTTGGTCTACAAAGAGATAAACGCTGCTATGGCTTTAAGAGTAAAACAACCGAAAAAGAGAGCATATCCCACTTAAGCGGACACATGACGATCACTCAGGTTAAAAAATATATCTTTGATACTAAAGATTAGGTTACATTTTTAAACCATTTTTTATATAGAAACCCTTGTACTAAATCAGCTCCTATCTGCTTAGCAAATTGTAAGTCTTGCTCTGTTTCTACCCCTTCTAAAATTACTTTTTTCCCTGTTTCATGTGCATAAGTTATCATTGCATTAACCAGTGGCATGAAGTTTTTACTGTGGCGTTTTTCAATGACGTATTTATCTAATTTAATGTAATCAACCATCTGTACAACAGACGTTGATAACATTGACTGTGGATTAAAAAGATCATCAATAGCGGTATTAATTTTATTTTTAGCGAGGTTGTCAATCATCGATAAACTCATCACTGCATCACTTAATTCTGAGTTTTCAATTAACTCTACAATCACGTTAGCCTTATGATAGCTTTTAAACAACTTAACAAAGGGATTATTACCATCAAGCATTCCGGATGCAGAATATGAGTCTTGATCTAGGTTAACAAAGATATCTGTATTATTTGGCGCATAAGCAAGCTGTAATTTTTTCTGTTCATATTCAACTTGAAACAAGCTTAGGGGATTATCATGTAGGGATGCATAAACCAGATCCGGCCTAATAGCTTCGCCACCGACAGTATAAAAACGGGATAATCCTTCGTAAGCAATGATCTCTTCGCCTGCAGTGGTAACGATAGGTTGAAATTCAGCACCATAACGTTTGCTATCCATTAGTTCTAAAAGTTGTGGCGGGTTTAAGTGGTGTGCATGCGTCATTGTCATTCCATTGGGTTAAAATACATCCCCCAAATGTAATTGATAACCACTATCATGTAAATCATTTGTACTTAACAATGATTAAAGTTTAATGACACTGAGTTTAAGTTTATGGCAATTCACCTATCATACTGACAGCTTTGATATAACAGTAAACCTTTTGACCAACTTTAAGTTTCAACTGCTGCAAAGACTTTACTGTTATTTTAGCTAATAAGGATTGCTGGCCGAGATTAAGGGTCAATAGAATATGACTAATTGAAATTTTCTCAATTTGAGTCATGGTCGCAAGCAAACAGTTTTGTAAAGAGCTACTTGTTAGCATCTCTGTCGCTATGATCACATCTTTACTTTCGACTTTAATCTGCAAAACGGTATCGGTCATGTTTTTATCAAATGTTAAGTTAATCACTTGATCATCGACTGTCCCTTGCCACATAAGATCATCATTATTCCAACGTAAATTTTCAACCGTTAACAATAAGCCACAGTCAGCATGTTTCACTAAACTTAATGAAGGGTCTAAGAATAACACCTGTGGCTTACCAATTGCTTCTACTTTCCCTTCATGTACAAGCATCATATTATTTGCTAAATAGAATAATTCCTGCATTGAATGCGTTATGTATAACACTGGAATCTGTTGTGAAAGTTTTTTAATGAATGGCAGTAATATGTTGCGACTATGCTTGTCTAAAGATGAAAGAGGTTCGTCCATAATCAACATTTGAGGCGCGGTTAAGATAGCGCGAGCAATCGCTATACGCTGTTTCTGGCCACCAGACAACATGGATATTTTCTTGTCTAGTAAAGTGCTAAATTGTAATAAATGCGCTAATTCATTTAAGGAGTAAAGGCTTTGCTTTGATTCAGCAATCAATAAATTACCGCGTGTATCTAAATGAGGAAATAGCCTTGGCTCTTGAAATACCATACCTACCGCACGATTTTCAGTCTTAATAAAAACGTGCTCACTTTGCCATTGGCAAGCAGCAAACGAAACGTCACCGCTAAATCCGCTTTCCAATCCAATTAAGCTTCGCACAAGAGTTGTTTTTCCCGCACCAGAATCACCAAAGATTCCACAAACACCATTTAACTCTAGCTCGCCTGAAAAAGAAAAAAGCGATTTCTTGGTTAATTCAAAGGATAATAAACTCCCCTGTTTATTATCACCCATTATTTAACCTTTGCTGACGTTTTTGTAGCACACCATAAATGAACATAAGCAATAACATTGAGAATGCAAGTAAAGAGAATGCAAGCGTGTGGGCCTGTTCATATTGGAGGGTTTCTACATGATCAAACAATGCAATCGATAATACCTGCGTTTCCCCGGGTATGTTACCTCCAATCATTAATACTACGCCAAACTCACCAACGGTATGAGCAAAGCCTAATGAAGCGGCGATGATAAAACTCGGCAAAGTCATTGGTATAATTACTTTATAAAAGGTTTTTATCGGCCCAAAACCTAACGTCTTTGCGACTTCGAGATAGCTTTTATCTAAATTAACAAAGGCACTTTGTAATGGCTGTACAACAAAAGGTAATGAATAGATAAGTGAGGCAATGACGAGCCCTGAAAATGAAAAAGCTAAGCCATTACCAGTCATTTTCAACCAAAACGATCCTAAGCTACTTTCGGGAGAGAATGATAATAACAAGTAAAAACCAAGTACAGTAGGTGGTAAAACTAGCGGCAAAGCAACTAAAGATTCAACAAAGGGACGAAAAAAAACTTTACTTCTTGCTAACCACCAAGCTAATGGTGGACAAAAAATTAACAAAATAAACGTTGTTATTCCAGCTAGCTTAAGCGTTAAATAGATGGCGCTTAAATCTAGCTCTGTAAAGAGTTGGTTTAACATCAAATTACAAATACCCTTTGCTACGTATCAATTGCCTTATACTATCTGATGTTAAAAAATCTACAAACTGTTGCGTAGCGAGTTTATTTTTACTGTTAGTAAGAATAACACCTTGTTGTAATATAGGTTGGTAAGTATCAGTTGGTACAATATAATAATTTTTTTGGCTATTTTGCAGGAGTAAAGCCAAGGCGACAAAGCCGGACTCAATATTCCCTGTATCGATAAACTGATAGGTTTGTGAAACATTATTACCTTTGATATAAGAGAGCTTTGACCAGAGTTGTAAACTTTTAAGTGCTTGCTGTGTTGCTAATCCATAAGGAGCTAGCTTAGGGTTTGCAATTGCAATCCGACCTTTTAGTCTCAGTAAACTGTACTTATCGATATTGCTCGCACTGTTCGGGTGCCAGAAAGCTAATACTCCCTGCGCATAGGTAAAACGAGATCCCTCAACCCCTAATCCAGAGTCTTCGATACGCTTGGCACGGTCGCTATCGGCAGATAAAAAAAGGTCGAATGGTGCACCATGACTAATTTGGTTATAGAGAATCCCCGTAGAGCCACTGGAAACAAATATTTTTTGATCTGATTGCGCCTCATAAAGTAAAACAATCTCATTTAAAGTCGTCTTAAAATTACTTGCCACTGCAATTTTCAATGTCGCATGAACAGGAAAAACACACAAAACGAAGCAAAGAGCGCATAAACGGATCATTTAAAACCCCATTTTTTCAAGGCGTTTTGATCGCATTCTCGAGCATCTACCCAATAAGATTCCCCTAGATGATTTGTCTCTTTTTTCCAAAATGGAGCGCCAGTTTTCAGATGATCCATTATAAATTCACAGGCGGCAAATGCATCACCACGATGCAAACTAGCAACCCCTACAAAGACAATCTGATCAAGCAGCTGTAATTTACCTATTCGATGAATCACTCTCACATCTATAATTGACCAGCGCGCTTTAGCTTGCTCAACAATCTCAATCAGGGATTTTTCTGTCATTCCAGGATAATGCTCCAAGGTCAATGTGCTTATCTGTTCTCCTTGATTTATATCACGGACTAGCCCAGTAAAGGTAACCACAGCTCCTGTACGACTACTTTGACGTAAACTGTCATATTCAACTTGTTGATTAAAGTCTTGTTGTTGTACTTTAATCATTTAACCTCCTGTTACAGGAGGAAAAAAAGCCACTTCGTCCCCACTCTTTAATCGAGTAGCTTTATCGCTCATTACTTGGTTAACCGCAACCATGATTGTTTTACTTGAGAGGGCGATTTGCCAATCTTTATTATCTTTTATCAAGTTATCCAATAAATCCTGCACAGTCGTATTTTCAGAACTGTTCACGTTAAGCTCTGCAGTCCCCAATTGGTCACGTAATTGAGCAAAGAATAACACCTTGATCATAATTCATCACCCGCTGTAAATATGCCTGATTTACCCCCTGTTTTTTTCAACAGTCGCACTTGTGATATCACCATATCTTTTTGCACCGCTTTACACATATCATAAATTGTTAAGGCAGCAACGGAAGCAGCTGTTAATGCTTCCATCTCAACCCCGGTCTTACCTGACAGTTTACACAAGCTTTGTATGCGAACTCGGTTATGCTCAGGCTGAGGCGTTAGCTCTACTTCTACTTTAGTTAACGCTAAAGGATGACACAAAGGTATTACATCCGATGTTTTTTTAGCAGCCATGATTCCGGCGATACGTGCTGTGGCAAACACATCTCCTTTATGATGATCGCCATTCATAATAAGAGCTAGCGTATCGGGTGACATTTCAATAAAAGCTTCTGCAATAGCTTCTCGCTGTGTCACAACTTTATCGGTGACATCCACCATATTAGCTTTTCCATCTTGATTAATATGGGTAAATTTACTTTCCATTTTATTAATAGTTACCTTTGAATATTGTGTACTGATACAAAAAAGAATGACTGGATTGATAAGATGTATTAATCACAAACCAATGTGAGGCATAAAATTGCAAGGCTTATGTGTTGAATCCATCTGCTCTTTAATAATTTTAGTCCAAGCTGTTTTACACGCGCCTGTTGAACCCGGCATACAAAAGATAACCGTTTTATTAGCAAAGCCAGCAATGGCGCGACTTTGAATCGTAGAAGAGCCAATCTCTTGATATGAAACGTGTCGGAATAACTCTCCAAAACCCTCCACTTGTTTATCAAATAATACCGATACTGCCTCTGGCGTTGTGTCTCGAGAAGTAAAACCTGTCCCACCAGTCACTAAAATTGCCTCAATTTTCTCATCAGCAATCCACTGAGAAACAATGGCTCGGATTTTATATGGACAGTCAATGACGATTTTTTTATCGGCCAGTTGATGCCCAGATTCTGTTAATGCATCTACTAAATATTTCCCTGAAGTATCAGTCTCTTCATTGCGTGTATCAGAGACAGTCAATACGGCCATTTTAGATGGGGTAAACTTTTTAACACTGAGGTGACTCATCATAATTCCTTGCTACGTTGTAATGTATTAAATAGGGTTAAACAATCTGCCCACTCTTCAGGAGTGTTACTGTTTTTAAAACGAAAATGGGATTTCGCCTGATAATTAATGGCTTGTAGTTTAAGTGTTTTTAGCAAACGATACAGGGAACGTTGCTTGTTATGTGGCGAAGCTAAAGCTTCTGATAAATATTTTGTTAGCTTAGACGATAACGGTAAGATCATCGGAAAGGTTACTTGTTCATAAAAAACACCTTGTGGGTATTTTTTAAACTGCTGTAACAAATATTCACACTCTTTAATACTCAGTAGTGGCATATCGACAGGAATTATTAGCATTGCATCATAGCCATCAATTAACACTTGAGAAGAAGCTTGAATACCACCAAGGGGGCCCAATGAATGATAGTTATCTTGGATACACTGAAAACCTGTATAATCCCCACTCACAAGAACCGCGTTTAAATTCAGCATATTGAGCAGTTCTACATTACGCGTCAATAATGTTTTCTGTTGCAATAAAAGTGTCGCTTTATCTTGTCCCATCCTCGATGACAAGCCACCAGCCAATACTACTCCAGCTATTTTCAATCTTAGTTTCCTAACAGTAAAAAGGGGCTAAAGCCCCTTAAGTTTAATCGTTTATAGTATCGCTATTTTACCAACCTTCAATCCCTTCCATATTAGGAAGTTGATGTGCGATACCTTTATGACAATCTACACAGGTTTTTTCGCCTGAAGCAAGTGCCGTTGAGTGTTGTTTAGCACTGCGTGCTCCTTGTTCGCTGAAATCCATAAAATCAAATTGATGACAGTTGCGACACTCCTGCGAATCATTTTCTTGCATCCGTTGCCACTCTCGATGAGCGAGATGCCCTCGTCGTGCTTGAAACTTCTCTTCAGTACTGATTGTCCCCATCGCAAAAGCGACTAATTCCTTAGAGGCTTGGACTTTACGAATGATTTTGTCTGTCCAATTATGGGGAACATGGCAGTCACTACAAATAGCACGGACACCAGAACGATTAGAATAATGAATTGTCTCTCTGATCTCTTTTACAATTGGAGCATGGCAGCCAGCACAAAAGGCTTCTGTATTAGTCGCTTCCATTGCAGTATTGAAGCCACCCCAGAAGATAATCCCGCCCATAAAGCCAAGCAATAAAACAAACCCCATTGCAGCAGAAGAGGGAGACTTCATAATTAGCCATAAACGTTTTAATAGCTTTAGCATAAATTTACCCCTAACTTATTTGAGCGAATCGACAGGTTGGAAAGTATTTTCAACCAATGGTTTTGCATCCGCTTGTGTTACATGACACTGCAAACAAAAGTAACGACGTGGTGAAACATCAGAAAGCGTAGTTCCATCGCGGTCTTCAAAATGTGTCACACTGATTTTTGTCGCTCCCATTTCACCGGCATTTTTAAAACTATGGCAAGAAAGACACTTATTAGCACTTAAATTAACTTGGTAACCGCGGATAGTATGCGGGATCATAGGCGGTTGCTGAACATAATTTCGATCGATTGTATTTTGATCTCGTGGCACTCGCTTTAAAGGTTCCGATTTATTAACTGTCGATATTTCAACCTGTCCTCTTAAGGATGAAACACCACCGTTATTAGACATGATATCGTCACCGTCTTCACTCCATGCAGGTGATGTGGTTAACGCTACAATCCCTGCTGCCATAATAGCTGTTAGCAATTTTTTCATTTTATCTCTCCACCTTTGCGAGGCTATTTTTACCGCTAAAAACGGTAGTAATTATAAAAACATCTTCTGCACAAACATCAATACAGCGACCACAATTTGTACAACGCATATCATTAACTAACGTACTGATCCCTTTTTTTTCACCATGAACTGGCCCCTTTAAGATTTGAGACTCAGGACAAACATTAAAACAATCAAGGCAATCTGTGCATTTATCACGGTTTATTGCATCGACTTTAATGAAGCTTACTTTGTTGATAATGGCGTAAAATGCCCCCATCGGACAAAGGTGCCCACACCATCCATTTTCCACGGCAAGTAAATCAAACAGGAAAATCATTAAAAATAATAACCATCCTAGCCCCATGCCAAAAAAAAGACCGCGATGCAATGCAGAAACAGGGTTAACCAGTTCCCATGTCATCACACCAGTAAACAGTGGCAATATCATCACCATTGCCAGTATCCAAAAGCGCCACTGATTGCTTAACACTTTTTCTTTACGTAATTTTAGTTTTCGTCTACACCAAGCGGCTGCATCTGTCACTAAATTCACAGGGCAAACCCATGAACAAAACACACGCCCGCCAACGACGAAATAAAAAAACAATACAATCACGGCACCTAGCAATGCTTGAAACAGAGGCAGATGCCCCGAAAACACACTTTGTAAAAGCACAAACGGATCACTAAAAGGAATAGCATCAAACAATATGCTTGAACTTAAATTACCTTTTAAAATCCAAATTCCCACTAAAGGCCCAGTTAGAAAGCAACTTAGTATCGAAATTTGTACGAACCTACGTAGCAATAAAAATCGATTAGCTAACAGCCACCCTTTTTTTGCTATCGCCTCCTCGCCTAATTGATGTGTTGCTGTCATTTCAACACCTCAGGCACGCGATCAGGTAAATCTAATATTGGCTCTGTTAATAACGATCCACCAGCGTCCTCTTTTTCCTTCCAGCCCCAGCGATAATGCTTTCCTAACTCACCTTTAGCGATATCTCTAGGTAACACCTTAATGGCAGTTTGCTCAAGCACGCAAGACTCCTCGCATTTACCGCAACCGGTACACGCATCTGAATGTACCGTTGGAATAAAAACAGCATGGTGACCTGTTCTCGCATTACGATGTACCTCAAGCGTGATCGCTTTGTCGATCACAGGGCAAACGCGATAGCAAACATCACAACGAAGCCCCTGAAAATTCAAACAATTTTCCTGATCAATTAAGACCGCTAAGCCCATTCTGGCATCATCAATATTATCAAGTGAAGGATCCAGCGCGCCGGTTGGACACGCCACGACACAGGGAATATCTTCACACATTTCACAGGGATTAGTGCGCGCTAAGAAATAGGGAGTGCCCGTTGCAATGGGTTGAAAAAGTCGTCCTAATTGCAAAATATCATAAGGGCAAGCTTCAACACATAAACCACAACGCACACAGGCAGACTGAAAATCCATCTCACTGAGCGCACCGGGAGGACGTAGCATCTGTGGGTTAAATGATTGACTTTGATTTGAATACCCTGCCAATCCTAAACCCATAAATCCTACACCACAGGCGCCTTTACTTGCATCTACAAGAAATTGGCGTCGGGTTTTTCTGCGTTGCGAAAGCTTACTCATTGCTTATCAACGACCGCGTTAAGCTTTTTTAATTATCTTAACCGCGCACTTTTTATAATCCGTTTCCTTAGAGAGCGGACATGTTGCATCAAGCGTCAGCTTATTGGTTAATTGCTTAGCATCAAACCAGGGCATAAAGACCAAGCCTTTCGGCGGACGATTACGACCACGCGTTTCCACACGAGAAGTTAACTCACCACGACGAGATGCCATCACAATCTCGTCACCACGTCGCAAGCCCCGAGATTTAGCATCATCAGGATGCATAAAGACAACCGCATCAGGGAATGAGCGATATAACTCAGGAACACGTCGCGTCATTGAGCCCGAATGCCAGTGCTCTAAAACACGGCCAGTACTGAGCCATAAATCATATTCTTTATCAGGCACTTCTGGTGGCGCTTCATAAGGTAAGGCGAAGATGACCGCTTTATTATCAGGCTTACCGTAAAACTGCATTTCACTGCCTTTTGCGACGTAAGGATCGTACCCTTCGCGGAAACGCCAAAGTGTCTCTTTGCCATCAACTACCGGCCAACGAAGACCACGTGATTTATGATAATCTTCATAGGGCGCTAAATCGTGCCCATGATCGCGGCCAAATTGGGCATATTCTTCAAACAAGCCTTTTTGTACGTAGAAGCCAAAGTGATGAGATTCATCATTAAGTTTATCTTCACGGACCTGATCCATCCCAAATGCATCAACATTGCCGTTGCGATAAAGTACATCGAACATAGTCTTACCGCGTACTTCTGGCATTTTGGCAATTAACTCTTCAGGCCATACTTCTTCAATTTTAAAGCGCTTAGCAAATTCCATGAGCTGCCAAAGGTCTGATTTAGCTCCTTCTGGTGCTTCCACTTGCTGATACCAAGATTGTGTACGACGCTCGGCATTACCATAGGCTCCCTCTTTTTCCACCCACATAGCCGTTGGTAAAATAAGATCAGCCATTTGTGCAGTTACCGTTGGGTACGGATCAGAAACAACGATAAAGTTATCAGGGTTACGGTAACCCGGAATAATCTCTTCATTGATATTAGCCCCAGCCTGTACATTGTTATTACACATCACCCAATAAGCGTTTAACTTACTGTCTTTTAACATACGATTTTGTAATACCGCATGGTAGCCAGGTTTAGGTGGGATAGTGCCTTCAGGTAACTTCCAAATTTTCTCAGCAATGGCGCGATGTTTCGGATTTGCAACCACCATATCTGCAGGTAAACGATGCGCAAACGTCCCCACTTCACGTGCTGTACCACATGCTGAAGGTTGGCCTGTTAAAGAGAAAGGACCAGAGCCTGGTTTAGAAATTTTTCCGGTTAGAAGATGGATGTTGTACATAAGGTTGTTAGCCCATGACCCACGGGTATGTTGGTTAAAACCCATTGTCCAATAAGAGGTCACTTTTACCTTAGGATCAGCATACACTTTGGCCAGCTTAATAAGCTTTTCAGCAGGTACACCTGACATTTTAACCGCGTAATCGATATCAAATTCAGAGACATATTTGGCAAACTCATCAAAGGTCATCGGTGTTGATGCACCAGAATCTGGATTTTCAGCAGCTTGTTGTAAAGGATGCTCAGGACGAAGCCCATAACCGATATCAGTCGCGCCTTTACGGAAGTTAGTGTGTTTGTTGATAAACTCTTTGTCTACCGCATCATTTTGTATGATGTAGTTAGCAATAAAGTTTAAGATAGCTAAGTCTGATTGAGGGGTGAAAATCATGCCATTATCAGCAAGTTCAAAGGAGCGGTGTGTATAAGTTGAAAGTACATGTACACTAACATCTGGGCTACTTAAGCGACGGTCTGTTAAACGAGACCAAAGTATCGGATGCATCTCTGCCATGTTTGAGCCCCATAAAACAAAGGCGTCAGCATTTTCAAGATCATCATAACACCCCATCGGTTCATCAATACCAAAGGTACGCATGAAACCGACCACGGCAGATGCCATACAGTGACGAGCATTAGGATCTAAGTTATTTGAACGAAAACCCGCTTTCATCAATTTAGAAGCAGCATAACCTTCCATTACAGTCCATTGACCTGAGCCAAACATGCCTACCGATGTGGGCCCTTTCTCTTTTAGGGAAGCTTTAAATTTATCCGCCATCACATCAAAGGCAACATCCCATGAAACAGGTGCAAAGTCCCCTTCTTTATCATAAACACCATCTGTCATGCGCAGTAACGGTGTAGTTAATCGGTCTTTGCCATACATAATTTTAGACAGGAAGTAACCTTTAATACAGTTAAGGCCTTTATTTACCGGCGCATCAGGATCCCCCTGCGTAGCGACTACTTTGCCATTTTGTGTTCCTACTAGTACGCTACATCCGGTACCACAAAAACGACACGGTGCCTTGTCCCATTTAATTTTACTTGCATCTTTACTTGCAATTAAATTGCTTGCAGAGGCAGGCAATGTTATGCCAGCAACAACGGCCGCTGATGTGGCTGCCTGTGCTTTCATAAATTCACGTCTGGTAAATTTCATGTTACTTCCTCACTGTCTTTAAACTATCGTTTAAAATCTTAGTTATACTTCTGCTTTTTCAAATTCATGGTAAACAAGGCCAGTATTGATGACACCGTCTAACTCATTGATCGCATCAATAACTTCCATAATAATGCGTTGATTTGCAGCTTCGAGTACGACAATTGCTTTGCCCTGTGGTGAAATAGTGATCACTTCAGCCCCATCCAGCAAGTTGATACTCGCCTTTATCTTGTCTGCTTTTTCGATATTCACATGTACTATTAAGCTAGATACATGTAACTCTTCAGGTTTCATTTTAATTCCTTAACATCAATTGCGGTAACAGGGCAAGGTGCAACACAGGCACCACATCCAGTGCATAACTGTAGGTCAATTTTCGGGACAGCATTGATGCCAATTTGAAAAGTTAATGCCTGTGACTCACAACTTTCCGCACAACTACGGCAATAAATATTTTGATTTGCCAGGCAGGTCTCATTGATTAATGCTTTTTTTTGCCAAGGCACTTCAGTAACTGCACTAAATATAGGCTCTTTACAGCTTTCTGCACAGAGACCACAAAAATCACATTCCCCGAGTTCAAAATTGATCGTCGGAAAGCCACCATCTCCATTAATAATTATTTTTTCAGGGCATGCGTTTATACAATCCCCGCATTGACTGCATTTATCCAAAAAAACGTCAGCATCAATTACCCAAGGTAATAAGTTATCTATCGTTATCTCTTTTTTCACACGGAAAAGACTGCGTTTATTAGCATCAAACTTCACACAATAACCTTAAATAAATTGTTGTTAATAAAAGGTTAACAACAGGTTGTAAGGGATTCGAATTTGTTACAAACCATAGCAGACAAAGATAAAATGAGGAGTGAAATAAAACTATTTGTTGATGTGTATCAAGAAAATATTAGAGTATCGAAAAGAGTGAAAAGAAAAAGAGTGAATATGTTTTTAACTACTCTGTAAGTCATTGCAATAACTACCTAAATATAGGTGGTTATTACAATGCTTGAATATTATTTAGCCACCGATTGAAGCTAAATGAGGAGTAATACCGGTATTCCCTAGCTGTAAATAGTGGCTCTCTTTTTTATCATCTAAGGCTGAAATAATACGTCTTTTTAATGCCTCTTTTTGCGAACTATCTGTTAACAAATCACGTAAATTAATACCCTTTTCACCAAACAAACATAGATGTAATTTACCTACAGATGAAACGCGCAAACGATTACAGCCTTTACAAAAATCTTTACTATAGGGCATGATTAACCCCACTTCACCTTGATAGTCCTCATGACTAAATATTTGCGCTGGCCCATCATGGCTTAAAGCGGTCTTTTGAACCCAGCCTTGCCTTAGTAGCTTCTCTTTTATCCATAAACCAGAAAGATGATGTTGCTTAAAAAATTCCGCATTATCCCCCGTTTGCATCAATTCAATAAAGCGGAGTTGAATCGGCTGTGTTTTTATCCAATCAATGTAAAGATCTAAGTCTTTATCATTTTGACCACGCAATAACACGCTGTTTATCTTAACTTGTTGATAGCCAGCTTCGATACAAGCACTCACGCCATCCATCACTTTCTGAAAAATATTTTTTCCAGTAATAAGATGAAATGTCTTTGGGTCTAAACTATCTACGCTGACATTAATAGCCCCAAGCCCTGCATCAAACCAATGTTGTGCTTCTTTTTGTAAACGAAAGCCATTGGTGGTAGTGGCCACTTTAACAATGCCTTCCACCTCAGAAACTGATTTAATAATATCAGGAAAATCTTTTCGTAAACTAGGCTCTCCACCAGTAATACGCACTTTTTTAGTACCTAATTCGGCAAAAGCAGCAACCAAATGTTTTATCTCTTGATGAGATAAAAATTGATTATCGTGGCTACGTTGGTAGCCATCGGGCAAGCAATAATTACATTTAAAATTACATTCATCGGTGATCGACAGGCGCAAGTATTCAAACTTACGATTGAAGTTATCTTTAAGTTGTTGCATTTCTAGTTCCTTTCCAAACACGGGAGGCAAAGCAGTTTCCCACTTTACCCTTCTTAACATTTTTTACGTTAAGCGGCTTAATTCACATATTAGAAAAACTTAGCGATATTAAGCTCGGAGCTGTATTGAATATGTAAACACTATGTTACATTTAAATTCTTTATTTATTCTCTATTAGCCATGAAAATTAGTCTACCTTTTCACTCGCATTCTGTTGTAAAAGTGATCACCAACGCTTGTTTGTTGATCCTTATTATATCTGCTGTTCATATTATAAGCGTATTCACTACCTTCGATAGTCATATCGACAATATTAAAATCATCAATAAACTTAATAATCTGAAAACATCCACCAGTGGCTTACTGTATGCAGCACATTATCACCCACAAGATATGTCATATATTGTTAAACAGGCTAATGTACAACTACCTGAGCGAGCATTTTTTGAAAGTTCTTGGTTTAATACACATCAAATAAATAATGCCAATCAAGATCTTGCCAAGCAATGGCAAGAGATTCAAAGCACCATTGACCAACGTCGTTTCACACAAACAGAGCAACTGTTACCCGCTTTTAATGATGCTTTAGATGATATTATTGGGCAGTACCAAATTCTTGCTACTAAAAAAATGCATATTATCTACCTTGCAGAAGTGTTCAGTTTTTTATTAATTATGTTGGTCGGTATTACACTTTTCTTGTATTCAAAAAAACAGATAGTTGAGCCAATTAAACAGTTAGTAAAAAATGTCAACGCCATAAAATCCCATCGTTTCAATCTCGCTTTTCCTCACTCTAACAATGAAATAGGTGTGCTGTCTCAGGGAATAAAAGATACTGCAAATGAGTTAAACCATTTGATTGGCACAATGAAGACCCAAGTCTCTGAACAAACCATTGCACTTGAGAAAGCCCATCAAACGATTGAATTTCTTTACTCTATTTCACAGCAGTTAAGCACCGTTAAACTCACCTCTCCGATTCTTTATCATGCCTTAAATGCATTAGCGAAACATGCAAACTTAAATAAGCTCTGTTTAGAACTTAATAACGGTACATTTATCACTAGCGAAAAAGGGTGTGCTGTTGTTGATGAAGCGATGCAACGGATTCCTATTATTATTAATGGTAAACCTTACGGACATCTAAACTATGTGTTGATAAGCCCATCACAGGAACAACATGCGCTCATCGAAAGCTTCACTGGTCTTGTCGCCAGAGCCCTATATCAAGAAGAGCATAGCTTACAAGAGCAAAAGATATTACTGATGGAAGAACGAAGTATTATTGCACGCGAGCTTCATGACTCTATCGCCCAATCGCTCTCATTTTTAAAAATTCAATGTACGCTATTACATCGCCAAGTCAATGCATCAGAGCAGCAACAAGCACAGCAAACTATTAGCCACATTGAAGAGGCTGTTTCTGATGCTTACATTCAACTACGCTCATTACTGTCAACATTTCGCTTAAATGTTACAGAATCAAATTTTAAAGAAGCGATGACCGTGATGATAAAAACATTGCAAAAACAAACTAGTGCAGTCATCTCAATCAAGAAATTTGAAACACATTTTTACACCGATGCCAGCCAACACATTCATTTGTTACAAATTGTCCGTGAAGCCATTATTAATGCCATTAAACACGCTGAATGTGCCCATATCGATATCTCATGCATTATTACCGATCAGCATAAGGTATGGATTAGTATTATTGATGACGGATTGGGGATCATTGATAATAGTGACAAAGATAACCATTATGGGCTATCTATCATGAAACAACGTGCAGATGAATTAGGTGCAACACTTTCATTTACTAGCTTAACCAAAGGAACAGAAGTTAAGCTAATTTTCCCTTACAAAAATGCAATACTTAATCAAGGAGCAGAAAATGCCTAATTTAACACGAGTTATGATAGTTGATGACCACCCACTCATGCGCAAAGGGATCCAACAGTTACTATCTATTGAGCCAAGCTTTCATGTGGTAGCAGAGGCAACCAATGGTATTGAGGCAGTAAGTTATGCCAAGAAAGTACACCCAGATTTAATCTTACTCGATTATAATATGCAGGGGATTTCTGGTCTGGAGACTCTTAAAGCACTTAGAAAAGATAACTGTCCCGCTAAGATTATTATTTTAACTGTTAGCGATAACAAACAGGATGTCATTGCTATGATCAATCAGGGTGCTGATGGTTACCTATTAAAAGATTCAGAGCCAGAACAACTACTAGAAAATATCATTAAGGTATTATCTGGCAAACTTATCGTCACCGAAAAGCTCTCTGAGTTTTTAAACGAACTTGATGATGAAGATAATGTTCGTGAAAAATTAGCTAACCTCACTAAGCGTGAACAACAAATTATTAGTGAAGTTGCCAAAGGCTTAAGTAATAAAGAGATATCCGAGAGTTTACATATCTCTGAAGGTACGGTAAAAGTACATGTTAAAAGCTTACTTAAAAAACTTGCCGTAAAATCACGCGTTGAAGCTGCCGTACTATACCTACAGCAACCCAAATAACCTCTAACCAGTTCGGAATTTATGCTTTCAGATACAGTAAAAAAACAGATCCGACACGGGTATGATAAATTAACTCAAGCTTTGCCTAATTTTGCAAAGCGCAAAGCACAAAATTATCTGGTTGCAGAAATTGCAAAAGTACTTTCTGGTGAATATGAGAAATCGCGTCGCATATTAGTGGCAGAAGCAGGGACAGGCATCGGAAAATCATTAGCCTATATTCTCGCCGGACTCCCAGTTGCACAGGCAAATAACAAAAAATTAATCATCTCGACAGCGACCATCACGCTACAAGAACAGTTGATTAATAAAGATCTGCCGTTTTTTCTTCAGCATAGCGATTATAAATTTAGTTTTACATTAGCTAAAGGTCGACATCGTTACTGTTGTGAGCATAAATTATTAGCGACACAAGACCCAAAGGGAGAGAATGGTCAAATAGCGCTATTTGAAGAGAAGCCTAAACTCGGTGATATGGCATTATTAAAGCGCCTAACACAAGCTTACCTTGCAGGAAAATGGCAAGGAGATCGAGATAGTTGGCCTACACCTATTCCTAATCGTATTTGGCAACATATTGCTTCTGATAAGTTTAGCTGTAAACGTGCGCTTTCTAATCATCGTCAATGTCCCTTTCATCGTGCACGTGACGATATTAATAAAGCCGATGTTATTGTAGTCAACCATGCGCTGTTACTTGCTGATCTTGAATTAGGAGGAGGTGTTATTCTACCAGATCCTGATCAATGCTTTTATGTTCTTGATGAAGCACACCACCTGCCCAAAATATCGCGGGACTTTGCCAGCGCATCAGCTAATTTAAAAATCGCTCAGGATTGGCTAAAAAAGCTAAAACCACTTAACCAGCATATTTCAAAAAATATTAATAAACACACCACTATCACTCCATGTTTAAATTTATTAGAAAGCGGTGTTGAGTTGGAGCAATCATTTAAAAAAATAGAACACTTTTTCAGAGATAACCCGCAGCTTATTGGTGAAGAAAATCAATGTCGCTTTGAACTCGGAGAATTACCCGATTCGCTATTAAACATTGTTAATAACGTTGAACTAGAGAGTAAAAAGGGTCTGGCAGCACTTAACAAGCTAGCTTCAATCATTGATGAAGAGATCAAAGACGATAACATTAAACCTCGTGATGCAGAGCCTCTGCTGATTGAGGTTGGACTTTCCCTGCAACGTTTCGAAAATATATTCAATCTCAGTAAAATGTTGACTAAGGAGCGCTCTGACAAACATCCTCCTATCGCGGCTTGGGTCGACAATGAAAATAATGAATTAAGCCTGCATGCTTCACCGATTGAAGTCGGTGGCTTGCTTGAATATATGCTTTGGTCTCAGGCTGCCGGCGTTATTGTATGCTCAGCGACACTTACTTCCTTGAATAGCTTTGACTATTTCAAACGCCAAAGCGGGCTACGAAATGATGATGGTACTCAATACTTACGCTTAAAGTCGCCCTTTGATTATCCAAGTGTCGATCTGATTGTTGCCGATATGCAAAATGAACCCACGCAAAATGATTTTGACAGTGAGTTAGTTGATAAAATTGAAAGCTTAATCGAAGACAAGCAAGCAAATTTGGTATTATTTGCTTCCTATTGGCAGATGAATTTAGTGGCCGATAAACTTGCTAAAAAGTATGGACAAGCACTTCTTGTTCAGGGAGTATTATCACGTAGTCAATTGATTCAAGATCATAAGCTACGTTGTGATAAAGGCTTAACATCGATCTTATTTGGAACAGGTAGTTTATCTGAAGGCTTGGATCTTCCTGGGCACTACTTGACCAATTTAATCATTACCAAACTCCCCTTTGCAGTGCCAAACTCTCCCGTCGAAGAAGCACATTCAGAGTGGATAACATCACAAGGTGGTAATCCATTTATGCAGCTAGCCATCCCAGAAACCAGCAAAAAACTTATCCAGTCTTGTGGGAGATTAATTCGTAAAGAGCAAGATAATGGAAAAATCACTATTTTAGATAAACGTGTCAAAACAAAACGTTACGGTAAAGGTCTTTTAGACGCACTGCCTCCTTTCACTATTAAATTTGAGCAACATAAATCATGACAGAAGTACTACTTGATCCGAGTACTTGGATATTATTAGCAGGCATTGGATTGCTCGCTGGCTTCATAGATGCGATTGTCGGAGGGGGGGGAATGCTCACCGTACCAGCTCTATTAAGCTTAGGTTTACCGCCTCACTTAACCTTGGGCACGAACAAACTATCAGCATGTTTTGCTTCTGGTACAGCCGCTTATACCTATTTTAAAAAACAATTATTTACCCCTAGTTTTTGGAAACAAAGCCTTTACAGCACCTTTATTGGTGCGCTGATAGGAACAATATTAGTCAACTTTATAAGCCCTGAATGGTTAGAAAAGTTACTGCCATTGATTATACTTTTTGTCGCGTTATACAGCCTGTTTAATCGCATGCAACAGCAAGATGGTGATAGCTTACCTTTGCCAGATAGTCAGTTAAAAATTAAACAACGTTTGCAGGGATTACTACTTGGTTTTTATGATGGCTATGCAGGGCCTGGTACAGGTGCATTTTGGGTTATTTCCAATATGCGCTTATATAAACTTAATATTTTACTCGCAAGTGGCGTCGCGAAGTCGATGAACTTTATCAGTAACTTTACATCGTTACTGGTATTTATCTACTTTGGTGAAGTTAATTGGATTATCGGGCTAACCATGGGCGGTTGCTTAATGCTAGGCGCGTTTATTGGCGCACATTCTGCGATTCATTTTGGAGCCAAATTCATCCGTCCAATATTTATTCTTATCGTCATGATTATGGCCCTTAAATTAGGTTACAGTGCATGGTTCAGTTAAATCAGCACTCCATTGCGCCACTTAAAGTACAACTAAAAGCGCTAAAGGTACGTTGCCAACAAATAGACAGTCAACTGACACAGACAGAGAATCGTTGCTTTGTTTTTGAAGCGCATCAGTTTTCAAAACGCAGTTTAACGCTACTAGGTTATCTTGAACAGATAGAACAAACACTGCGCTCATTACAGACAAGCATCGATAAAAATCGCCCAGATCTACTCATAAAGATTGAATGTGAACAGTTTGTCATCCAATTTCAGTTACTATTACAACTGGTTCAATCGATTGAACAAGGCAAAGGTGATCTACTTTATAAATCTTACTCATCCCCTAAAGAGAAGATATTTCAACAATTACAAAAGCAGTCTGAGTATGAACACCGTTTGCTTACGATGATTGCTGAGCAGGAAGAGATACTAGCGAGCGACCCGAACTGTGAACGTGGCTATATCAAAGAGAAGATTGAGGCGTTAAAAGTACGCTTTCATAAATGTAATACATTTACCCAAAAATTAGAGTTTCAACTTGAGGAGATAAATGATGAGTGAAGCGCAACATAGCTTAGCCGAAGCACCACCAGCCGTTCAGCTAGCGGTAGATTTAATCGAGTTACTAGAGGTTAATCATATCGACAATAAAACAGCGATTGAAGCGTTGCAGATTGTATTAAATGACTTCCAAAAAAAAGCACAGTCGGATTAATGACTGTGCTATCTGCTATGATAATGAGTTAACATCCCCCCTTAAATTGTAAAACGTTCAATACGTCGATCTACATCTTCAGAAAGCGATTTCACATTTAAACTCTCCACCTTGGTCTGCTCACTTGCCTGCTCAGTTTCTACTGATATATCACTAATACTGACCATTGCGCGTGCAACTTCGTCAGCAACAGCGGCTTGCTCAGTAGTCGCAGAAGCAATTTGACCTGTCATATCATTAATATGCGCAACATGTTGCACCACTAATTTTAGCTTTTCATCCGTATTAATAGCGGCCTCACTGGTTTGCTTAGCTGCTACTTTACCCTCAGTCATACTTTGCGAGGCTGTTTGTGAAAGAGACTGTAGTTTCTCAATAATTTTTTGAATTTCCACCGTTGAGTTTTGTGTGCTATGGGCAAGACTTCTGACTTCATCTGCAACTACGGCAAAACCACGTCCCGCTTCACCTGCTCGCGCAGCTTCAATCGCGGCATTTAATGCTAATAAATTAGTTTGATCTGAAATAGCAGTGATCACACTCAGTACCTTCGCAATTTCAGATGATCCCTCTTTAAGCTCTTCCACCACTTGCCCAGCATGATCTATTTTGCCAGATGCGTTATCAACAAGTTGCATTGTTTCTGCGACCATCAAACTGGCATCACTAATCATATCGCTGGTTTCTTGTGTTGTATTCGATGCCGTTAAAGTATTTCCTTCCACCTCTTTCACAGTCAATGACATCTGTTCTATTGCACTAACTACCGTTTGAATCTCTTGCGTTTGTTTATTCACGCCCCGATTCGTTTGTTGTGCAATAACAGATAAACTATCGGAGGCAGTGGTTAAATCTGTTGATGAGTTAGATAACTTGGTCAGTAGTGCATGAAACTCAGTAAGCATCGCATTAATGGAACTGCTTAATAGGCCAAGTTCATCTTTACCATGCCCTTCGAGTCGTTGCGTGATATCACCAGCCTCCACTTTCGCCATCACCTTTTGAATATTACCAATCGGAGATATTACTGCGCTAATGATTTTCCAGCCAATAAAAGACAATACCAATACCATCAAAGAGACAATGATTGCCATTTCGATGATTGAATCTGTTGCTTTCTTATTAATATCACTAATATAGATGCCGGTACCGACGACCAAGCCCCAAGGTTTAAAATGTAAGGCGTAAGAAATTTTATCTTCCGCAGGTCCATTTGCGACCTGTTGGAACTGGTATGCGGTGTAGCCTCTATCTCCACCAACTTTGGTACCATTATAGATATCTTGATAAACATACCGGCCATTAGCATCTTTGACCATGGCAACGTTACCACCGGTTTTTTTACCCTTAAGTGTCGCTTTTAAAATCATATCTGTAGTGAATGCAAAGAAGTAACCATTACCACTGTATTGCATCTCAGGGAGATACTCGTAAAATGCATCTTGGGCTTCCTGTAGTGTTAATTCATTCGTCTTCACTTTACGATGATAAGTTTTTAAAATGCCTTCAATGGACTCAATTTGTACTTTTACCTGCGTTTTTCTATCTTCATACATCTCCTGTTTTAAGAGAGAGATACCGCTATAACCGATAAATAAAATCGATAAAAACGAGAAGATAACGAAAAAGTATACTTTTTGTTTAATGGTAAATGACACTGATAAATTCCTTGTATAAGTGGTAAAAATTGTTTTTTTGGATATGTCTTATATTGTTTTTAAAGGCAGGAAAAACCGCTTGGTTTTTCATCCCCTATTTCTGTTACATCAATGAACTCACCTTCAAATGATTCTACAATTGCAGTTTCAGGGCCATTTTCTAGCCACTGAATTAAGCTGAGTAGCGATGCCTTTTTTGCTAACATCAAAACCTCTACTGAGCCATCTTGTAAATTCTTCGCATGCCCTAAGACATTAAACCGTTTAGCTTGTTTCGATGTAAAATAGCGAAAACCAACACCCTGAACTTTGCCTTTGACTATCGCTTTGTAAACGTATTGAATGTCTTGCTCTTCCATGTTCTATTTCCTACTAAAACAATGATTTATTAACTAAACAGTAAGAATAGTAGACCGTTCCCATTTTGCACCTTTAAAAGATGACAATAGTCAATATTAATGACAATAAACGAATCTCAGTATGGTTATGATGCGTTAGTTACATGCTTTTTTAAATTTGACCAAGTCTGTGGTAGCCATGTTTCAGGCAATGGCCATTTATCAGGTGGGAGCGCAAGACTTAAGGTTTCAGAGCAAACAAGTGGCTGGCCTTTAAATTGATGGCTTAGATAATGACCACTATGTAACGCTCTGTTTAATATAAGTGTTTCGAAAACTGGAAAAACATGTTTTTTGTTGCTCTGACTCTCATAGTCATAAATAACATATACCGCTTTTTCATCCACTTTTAAACAGTAGATAAATCCACCAAACTCAGGCTCCTGAAGGCGTGTTACTGCTTGGACATGGTAGGTTTCTTCAATTACCTGCTGTGTGTTTATATCTTTTAAAATTAGAGGGTAAGGATTATCTAATTTTTGTAACCAACGATAAGAGCTAAATGATGCATAACATCCACTGGCGATAACCGACAACCATGCTAAATAAGGAAGTGCCAAAAAATTGGTCAGAATTTGGCTATATTGCGCAAGATAACTTGCAATGCCACTGACCATTAATAACCCCAATAAGCTAAACCCCCATAAAACCAAAAAATTAAGGGTCGCTTTTAACAACCGTTTTCGAGGAGTCATGGCACGTTGCAACAAGTGTTGCAAATAGTCTAATTCTTCAGCAGTACTAGCACGTGCAACGCTAGACACACTTAAATCACTTTGACTCATCTTCATCACGAAGAAACTTAATTTCAGAAAAGCCCATACGTTCGAACTCATTTTTTCGATGGTTTTTAAGGATACCTTGACCACGGCAACTCATCGCTAACTGTTTTTCCATCTCCAAGAACTGCGTTAAGTCGATCCCTTCTGCATCAGCAACAGCTTCGTAAATATCGTGGTACACACCATAAGAAAATTGCATCGTTTTACGCTGTTTTTTAAAAACATAAGTCACTTTACGTGCCATTTATTACCCTTTATATTTTGTCTGTTGACATTTTATTCCATTGTAGAATACATATTACGCTAACTTTTATACACGGCAAGGCAAATAATACTGAAGTTTATATTAAAGGAAGAAGGAACTAATAATGAACAAAAAATGATGGATAAAGTATGTAGTGAGGAGCTAACTAATTGAAAAACTCTAATCAGGTACAATCCTTCGCACCTTAGCTATCAACTTTTTAAATGGAGCTTAATTATAAGAAAACACGTGCACCAATCATCCACATATTATCTTTTTTATTTGAAAGATCAGTACCTAAATCCACTTGGTAACCTGCGTACCCTATTACATTGGGTGCAAAGTTATATTCAACTTGTAACGCAGTCTGATTTAATAAAGTATGTTTTTCGATGTCATCCTTCATCTCTTCGTAGTTTAAACTGATATTAAGACTGTTTTCGAATGCGTAAGCAATAAGCGCTTCGATATCACTACTTTCTGCATACACTGTGTCGCTTCCAGGGCGGTAAGCAAACTCACTTTCTCCGTATATTGCAGCGACATATAATCCTTGACCGTAAGTACCATATTTAGCGGCCACTTTTGTAACCGTCGCATTTTCTTTACGGTTTTCCGACTGGTACTGAACATCACCAGCATTATAAGTTGCACCGATGGTAAAAGCAGAAAAATTTAAAGATAGTGCTGCTTGGTAACGCGCATCATAATCATCAGTGTCGGTTGATTGTGCGCCTTGAGCCGCGACACCAATATTAATTGCCATATCAGATGATAGGCTGAAACTGTTACGATAGCTCAGCATATCATCAGCTCGACCTGTTGCTAGCTTCCCCATATCACTGTTATATAAATTCTCGTTTGCAAACGCAATTGGTATATCTGCAAGACCATTTATATCATAAGTGGGGGCCCACTGTGTTCCCACAACCATCTCACCGTAACTATCATGCGTTAAACCAAGGTACCCTAAACGCGTACTTAACGCTTGCTCGCCACCTTCCATATTAACGCTCCATTCAACAAGCGCATCGGCAGTAAATCCATTCCCTAAATCACGTGTAGCAGCAAAGTTAATTCGCGGAGAAACAGAGTTTACACCGGTATCTCCTTGCTCAGACCCAACTAGACCCGCTGAGATATGTCCCCCTACAGAAAAAGTATTCACTTCATCTGCATATAACTCTGTGGCAGAACCTGCATTGCTGAATAGCATTGCAGGGATAACGCTAGCAAGTAATGTTTTTTTCATATCTATTTAAAACCTATTTTCTAAGAAAGTATAAAAAGGATGGAACTTTGTGAGAATCAATTTGTCTCGAGCAGGACAGTAGCAAAAGCATTTTTAGATAGAAACATAGCAAATACCAAATAAATACCACCAAAAAACGATGACTAATGTAAAGACAACCGTTTATTTCAATGTTTTGGTTTACTATACTGCGTTGTAATTAACATCCTCCTATTCGTGTTCTACTCATCCATTCAAGGCACCTTATGAAGCTTATTATTCAAATTATTAAACGTTATTGGCTATTTATTAGTACCGTTATTTTAGCGCTCATTACCGTCCTTTCTTTAACCCCCCTAACACACCTTCCCGAGGCACCAGGTAGTGATAAAGCACATCACTTTTTTGCATATGCTGCGCTCTATTTTCCCGTTGCTCTGGCAAAGCCAAAACAGTGGAGATGGATAGCATTACTCTTTGTTGCATGGAGTGGTGCAATTGAACTCATTCAGCCCTATGTTAATCGCTATGGCGAGTGGCTAGACATGATAGCTAACTGTATTGGCTTAATAGTTGGTTATTTAGGCGCAATAATTACCAATAAAATTATCAAACAATAATGATCTCACAAGCGTTAGAAAAAAAATTATTACAGCTTAATAAAAGTGATGAAATAAACCACCTTGAACTCATCCAAGGAGTTTGGGGAGGATACGGGCAACTAATACGTGTTTCATTTTCTCAGGGTGTCCACAAATCACTGGTTATTAAGCTTATCAATACACCTCAGCCCAACAGACACCCTAAGGGTTGGAATACTGCTATCTCCCATCAACGAAAATTAAACTCTTATCAAATTGAATCTTATTGGTATCAGCATTATGCTAACAAGCTACAACAAACTGACTGTCGGGTACCTCGCTGTTTATGGATTGATCAATCTGAACGACAACAAGTATTAGTGTTAGAAGATCTTAGTGTGGCAGGCTTCCCTCGTGTAAAAAAGCACTGTTCATTAACAGAGGCAAAAACTTGTTTGAGTTGGCTAGCGCAATTTCACGTAATACATTTACAAAAAAAACCAGCGGGGTTATGGCCAACAGGTAGCTATTGGCACTTAGCTACACGTCCAGACGAGTTGCATGTTTTACAGGACAAAGCACTTAAAAAAGCAGCTATTTCACTGGATCAATGCCTTGCACAAACACCATACCAAACCCTTATTCATGGTGATGCCAAACTAGCCAATTTCTGTTTCTCTGAAAATGGGGAGCAGGTAGCCGCTGTTGATTTTCAATATGTGGGCCAAGGTTGTGGCATGAAGGATGTGATTCTATTTATTAGTAGTGCCGTTATCCCAGAGCATTGTGCGCAATTAGCCCCTATTTTAGTGGATCATTATTTTGAAGCACTACAAAAAGCAACCGTCAATACAGAGTTTAATGGTCAACAATTAACAGATGCTTGGCGGCCCCTGTATGCAATTGCATGGGCTGATTTTCAACGTTTTGTTAAAGGATGGTCTCCCAATCATTGGAAAATAAACGACTACACTGAAACGCTGACATTACAAGCACTCGATAGCTTAACTGAACTCAATAAATTGGAAGGCTGAAATGAACCTAACCTTCGAGCAGCTCAATCAGTTAAGTGATCTTGCATTAAGTGCAGTTTCATTAGCCGGTAAATACATCAAACAATATGATCGAAAACAGCTACACACTCAACATAAAAACTGTGGCAGTAGTATAAGCTCACAAGTTGTAACCGAAGTCGATATGCAATGCCAAGCATTGCTCATCAAAACCTTGCAAGCGAGCTGTACACAATATGATATTGCTTTACTCAGTGAAGAAAACTGCTCATATATGCCAATCAATGAACACCCTCGCTTAACTCAGCAAGCATTTTGGTGTATCGATCCTCTCGATGGTACTCTGCCTTTTATTGAAGGAAGAGATGGGTATGCAGTGTCAGTCGCATTAGTTTCTCAAGCAGGTAACCCAATTTTAAGTGCTATTTATCTCCCCGCTTCTGATACCAGCTATCAGATTAAGTTTAATCAACACCAAACAGCGCAAGTCTTAAAAAATGGCCAGCCATTTAAACCCAAAAGCAACGAACACAGACAATCATTACACCTATATTTCGATCAAAGCTTCTTAAACACTGTCGAGTACAAAAGGCTTTTGCAACAATTGACGGGGCTTTTACCAAAATTAGATTTATCAGACTTACAGGTGATAAGTGGGCATGGTGCAGTGGTTAATGCTTTAATGTCCCTAGAAAATTGCCCTGCCTGTTATATTAAATTACCCAAAGCGCATCAAGGAGGTGGTGCAATATGGGACTTTAGTGGTACAGCCTGCATTAGTCATACGCTTGAAGCTTGGGTCAGTGATATTAATGGTCAGCCGTTAACACTAAACCAACGTGATAGTTATTATATGAATGAAAAAGGAGTGTTATTTGCCTCTGATAACATTATCGGTGAAGCAGTGGTTAATTTGCTAAAAAATTAACCCACTACGAATTTTCAACAATTAGCTCTCTGATTGATAAAAGTCTAAATCAAAAAGCTTGTCACGCACTTTCCAAAATCGCCCCTCTTTATGAGCGATAACAACATCAGGGTGACGTAATCGATGTTGATTTCGAATCACTTTCGTTGGCGCACTTTCGATAAAAGGTCGATGCCTATCAATTAAATGAGGCTGGATAAATTGTCGTAAAAACAATTTTTTTTGCGCGACAGTCGAAAGTTGCCAAACCTGTTTAATCTCTGAATTATCCTCAGAAAAATAACTAACGGTTAGTTGTAGCTTGTCGAAGCGATTTTTAGTGGCAACTAACTGCATATCGACACATTTTAAAATCATGGCATCCTTTAAGTTCATCGCTTCACGCAATTTTTTATCCGGATCAACTAAGACATGATCGCAACCACCGCAACGCCGCGCTGCAATATCATTCGCTTCACCACATGACTCACAAATTTTAGCGCGAAAACGATAACCACAAATATCCCGGATACCATCTTCACCTAACTTGTAACCTTGACACTGTCTCCCGTAGTGTTCAATAACAAAACCAGCCGGATCTACCTTGGCCCAAAAGTTATTATTGAACTGGCAAGCAGGACAAGGAATAGTAACCATCTCACTTTCACTATTGGGCTTAGGTTCGCCAAGCTCAGGCTGATAGAGATCATAACAATTACCAGCGAACTCCATCACCAAGCAATCCTTTTTACCCTCAGATAAACGAAGCCCTCGCCCGACAATTTGCTGATACAAGCTCAAAGAGGCCGTTGGACGTAAAATAGCAATCAAATCAACATGTGGCGCATCAAAGCCAGTCGTGAGCACCGAAACATTTACCAAATATTTTATCTGCTGATTTTTAAAAGCAGTAATGATTCGATCACGCTCATCAATCGGAGTATCTCCGATCACAAGAGATGCATTTTCGTCACTTAAGTAACTCATTATCTCGTGTGCATGGCTAACAGTTGAGGCAAAAATCATCACACCAAGGCGATCTTTTGCTTGTTCTACCACCTGCTTTATCATTAAAGGTGTCGCTCGTTTCGCTTTCTGTATCACACCATCTAGATCCGACTCTTTATAATGCCCTGCTTTAGAGGGACTGATAGCAGAGAAGTCATAGCTTAATACCGCCATATCCATCAATTTAGGTGGCGTTAAAAAGCCTTCATCTAAAAGAAAACGAATTGGAAGATCAAAAATACAATCACGAAAAAAGCGTTCCTCTGTAGATCGTACCTGTCCACGTGTATGATATTGATAAATCCAACCTAACCCTAAACGGTATGGTGTTGCCGTTAAACCAAGTATTTTTAAAGTGCTGTTATTACTTTTCAGGTGTTTGATAACCCGCTGATAAGCACTATTTTCATCAAGGGGTACGCGATGGCATTCGTCAATCACCAATAAACTAAACTGTTCAGTGAATTGCTCAAGGCTGTTTACAATCGATTGAACCGATGCAAAGACTACCTGTTGATCTGACTCTTTCCGCCCTAGGCCTGCAGAAAATATGGAAGCGTTTAAATCGTAACTTTCATATTTTTTATGATTTTGTTCCACTAACTCTTTTACATGAGCCAACACTAACACCCGACCTCGTGCTAATCGAGCCAGCTCAGCAATAATAAGACTTTTACCTGCTCCAGTTGACAAAGCAAGCACCGCAGGTTCACTGCTTTTGCGAAAATAATGAAGTGTCGCGTTGACACTGTCTTGTTGATAGGGACGCAGAGTATACATTGTTTTCCAAATGGAAGAATTTATTAGAACTATGGGTAAAAAATCGTAATAATGACGCTACCTATCCTAACCTAGGCATTAAGAACATGGCAAATATTACTAAAACAGAACTTATTCAACAACTTAACCTTTGGGGAGCAGAAAAAATTTCTGCAGAACAGTTACAAGATTGGATGATCACTCATTATGATCCACCTGAAGTGGAAATTGGTATTGGTGAAACTGAATGGGTCGTAGAGGCGATGAACATTATTATGAATGAGTATGAATTAGCAAAGCTTGAAAAATTTAAACCTGAAGGCTACCAATATGCATTAGCCTTTTTAGAAAGCGATCAAGATACTTTTTATCAACGTAAACATGCTTTTGTACACGATGGATTTTCTGATTAAGTCCTTATCAATTAATAATGCGCAGTAACTAATACCAAACGAAGTAAATAAATGATCTATTTTACTGGCTAAAATAACTTATCTCTGCGTTAAACTTTCGTGAAATGAACAAGCATTTACGTAAAAATTTTCTTTAATTAAGTCGTTTTTTCTGAGCAAAATTTAGAATAAAACTAAACTCGATTGTTATTAAACAGCGCGCATTAATTGCATTTTTACAAAATCACTATGCTATATCGATAGGTGGCATAATATAACCTTGGTAGCCATCTGCTCTCAAAGATTTAATGGTTTGCAGATGCGCTTCATCTTCAATACCGGTAATGATAACTTTAATGCTTAATCCTCTGGCAATATTGACTAATGCTCGGCAAAGCTCTAAATTTTGCTTATTCTCGTGTTGATCTTCATTATTATAGCAAGAGAGTGACATATCTAGTTTGATATAATTTGGTTTGATTTGCTGCAAATAAGTGAGTGCCCCCATCTGCCTTCCACAATTATCGACACCAAATTGTGCACCCGCTTGGGTAATAATATCGCAAAGATGTAAAGCCGATGCTAGGTTCTGAGTGATCCCTCCTTCAGAAATTTCAAAATGTAATTTTTCTGGGGAATCTATTTCTGCTAAAAACGACACCAACCATTGATGAAAATCTGAATTAGTCACACTTTCACGTGATAAATTTACTGCAATAGGCTCACTGTGCAACGATAATAAATTATCTTTATAAATGGTTTCTAATAAACACCTATCGAGTCTATGCCCAAGTGATAAACGTTCAATATAGGGAATAAACTCACCTGCTCTCACGACTTTGCCTGCGATCTCTAAACGACAATAGATCTCTCGATGCAACACTTTATTATTTTGACAAGTTTGAATAGGCTGCCATTGAAAGAGAAATTGATTGTCATGGATAGCGGTTAGTAACTGTTCTCGCCACGCCTCACGGCTAAGCTCTTGCTGTCCTTCAACATAGAACCAATGGCTTATTTTATCTTCATTGAGGGCTTTTTGAAGCGCATTATCAGCCTGTGATAATAACTCTACACGGCTTACCCCTAAACGGCGCTCACTGACCCCAATTGCAAAACGCTGGTTGGGTTCACAGCCTGCGTTTAACATCTCTTGATTGATTAATCGAATAAGAGATTGTAAATACTCTGTTATTTGCTCTTTCTCTGCTTTACGAATTAAAAATGCAAACTCTGTATTTGCGATTCGGGCAACTAATGCGTCACAAGACTTAGATAGATCTTCATTAAATTTTTGTGCTAAAACTTGAATTGCTTGATCGCGCATTTGATAGCCATACTTACTATGGATATCATCCAACCAATTTAAATCAGCCAACAAAAGGGCACCAAATCCCGGTTCATTTAACCAACTATTGAGTTGCCCTGTAAAATATAAACGATTGGGTAATTGTGAAACATGATCACACAAGGTTTCATGTTTGAGATTATCAACCTCTTCATCTAATGCAGTGAAAACTTGTTTTAGTTGTCCTGACATTGAATTAATTGCCACCACGACCGCTTTCAACTCAGTGGTACTAGGTAAAACCATATCTGGATTAAATTTTCGCTTAGATACATCTTGAGCATGCTGCACAACCTCATGTAAAGGTGTCAAAATACGGGCTAAACGCCAGCGTAATAACATGATAGATATTAGAAATAACGCAGCTAACACCATCAAGGTATCGTTCATGATACGCCATAATTCAAGGTAACCAATTGCTGGATTGGATTCCACTCTAAGGGTGGCGAGTTGTAACCAGCCAGAAGTAATGGTGACCTCTTTACTTTGCGCCTCAAAAAGATTTAATTCGACAAACCATTGCGGTACTTTTTGAATACTAATGCCATTGTTCCATTGCTGTTGTTTTTGGTCTGCAAGCCACGTCAAACTCACTTGTTTGTAAAATCCTCCCTCAAAAATCACATTTACTAGGGTATCAACGGTGGCTTCATCACCAGTCTCTAGATGAGGTTTCAACATTAAACTTAATGAAGTCACCGTATTATTTAAATCCGAGTCCATCTGATTGACCATAAATGCTTTGGTCTCAGTAAATTGAAAATAGACTAAGCTCGACATCACTAATAAAAACAGTGCAAATAACAGTGAATTTATCTGATTAAAAAGGGTCATTTTTTACTCCATTCTCAATTTAGGTTGTTTGAGGTTTGAGACCCCCATACGTTGATTTAGATCTGTCCACTGTTTTAGCCGATCTGATTTGCCAGCAAGTACGCCTTGTCCTTTACTCTTATTCAACCAAAGCTGTTTACCATTAAAACTATATACTGGTATCAGATCCTTACGCTTCGTTGCGAGTTTTATTCTGCCATCAATATTATCGAGGATAAGTGGAATTGAAGCGGGTGTCTCATAATAAGCAACGACCATATGGTACTGGTTTAAAGTGACCGCCTTGACCATGGTGATACGCATTTTTTCATCCGCTATCCCTAACTCAAGTAGAGTGAAGTATTTAGCAATAGCAAAATCTTCACAATCGCCACCATTCACTCCAATAAACTCGAGTGGGGTCGCCCAATAATTACTCACCCCCCATAACTTAATATCATCTACAAAGCGTAATAGATTAAAAAAGTGATTTACTTGTTTTAACTTCTCTTTCTCTTCTAGTTGATACGATTTATCCATTAAGCGGAACCAGGCAGTTCCTCGTTTACCTGCCCGATCACCATAATTTTTAGTAAGTGCATTAACAATTTTTGATTCGTTGAGCCTACCCAGCTTTTGCGCATGTAATACAGAGAATGAAACGAGTAATAAACTACTCAATATCACTACCTGCAACTTAGGCAAAATCGATGAGTTTCTCAAAATATTAACTACTCCACTTCGTTATCAACACTATAAATAGTCCATTTCATATCGATCAGGTTTTTATCGCTACTAATTTCAGCTACGATACGACGATTTCGCGCATGGATGTATTCATCATCACCCTCTAACAATAGTTTATCAAATCCATAACCTACAGCAGTGATTCGAGCGCTATCTATCCCGTACTTCTGCGTTAGTATTTCCTTAATCGCATTAGCTCTATTTTGTGATAAACGTTTATTCAGTGATGCCTTACCACGTATACTAGTATGCCCCTCAATAGTGACAATCGCTTGTGGAAACTCCTGCATAAATTGAGCAAGTTGCTCAATCTCGGGGAAGTATTGTGCTTTTACTTCATAGGAATTAGTATCAAAGTTGACTTCCAATTTGCGACGAACTGTTTCTACGGTTTGCGTGCCACAACCTTGGTTATTAACCAGCGCACCTGAATAAGTATCAGGACACTCATCTCGTGCTAAAATGATCCCGTCACCTTCCGTGTCGGTTAAATCATATTTTTGAACGGTAGGTTGTTCTGTCATATCAACGATATGCGTTGAACAAGCCGTTAATAACAGTACAGATAATAAAGTTAAAAATTTCACTGCGTAACGCCTCCATCAAACTGCTGTTCGCCTAACCAGCTGCTAGGGCGTGTCACACGAAGGGCTTGTACAAGTAACCCCATTGCATGCAAAATTCGGTATTGTGCAGATATTTCAGTAAACTCTGCATCTAAAAAGTCTCGACGTGCTTGATAAAGTTCATTTTCAGTATCCAGCAAATCTAATAAACTGCGTTGACCAATTTTGAACTGCTCTTTGTAATCAGACTGGGTATCTTTAGAAGCGATTACATGCATTTTAATGTATTTCTTTTGTAAATTGAGTTGCTCAAACGCATTCCATGAAAGAATAAAACCTTCACTTACTTGACGATGCACATTTCGATTAAGCTCAGTTGCTTCACTCATTTTATAGGCAGTTTCCTTCGCGTAAGCGTTATCTTTACCACCTGAAAATAGATTGTACGAGACTCGTAACATCGCAATCACTTCATTATTATCACCACCAACATCAACATTGCCATTGATACCATTTTCACCATCAATGTTGTCGTTCATATTGGCATTTACATCAATCCAAACTTTAGGGTAATAGTTTGAATTAGCAGTGCTATGTTGCGCTTTAGCTGCTTGAATATCATTAGCTGCGGCTTTAATAATCGGATGATTTTCAAGTGCCATTTCGATACCTTGCTGCTCGGTTTCTGGCAATAATGAAGCATCAGGATAGGGGATCACTAAGTTTTCTGGTTTTTGCTCAATAACACGATAAAAAGTAACTTTGCTATCTAAAAAATTATTTTTCGCTGCAATCAAATTAGAATGTGCTTTAGCAAGACGGCCATTAATTTGCGATAGATCCGCTGAACTACCAAAACCTGAGTCTGTACGTTGCTTTATCTGCTCATAAATTTCTTCATGGGCTGCTAAGTTTTTTTCTGACAGTGCGACCAGTTTTTCAGCTTTAATCAAGTTAAGATAAACTTTACTCACCTCTAACGCTAAATCTTCTGCCATACCATATAAACGCCATTGCTCAGCACTGGTCGCATAGCTTGTTCTATCTACTTCGCTGCTCGTGTGAAAACCACTGAATAGTTCTTGTTTTAAATTAAGCCCAATCTCTCGGCGTGTTAACTCCTCAGTATCATCATCACCGTTTAGTCCAGAACGACGCGTACCGGGACTGTCTGTATATTCATAACCGATACCAGCAGTAGCATCAAGTGTTGGCCAATATCCAGCTTCAGCCTGCTCAACTTGTTTTTCACTGACTTTGAAACGGGTATACGCCGCACGTAATTCAGGATGAGTGTCAAAAGTAAAGGCGACTGCTTGTTCAAGCGATTGACTATTTGCCAGCGAAGGTAACAACATTACGCTACACAGTAACCCGATTGTCCCTTTTTTTACTAAACTGAAACGTTGCTGTTTCATACTAACTCCATGTTTATAGTCCATTGTTAATATTCCCTGAGCGCCATCTCTTTTGCCCTGAGTATTGGATTCAAAATATATTCAAGCACAGTCCGCTTACTGATCATGACATCAACAGTGGTCATCATCCCTGGAATAATAGGCATATCTTCCTTCCCAAGGTTATGCATGCTTGATTCGGTGGTTCTCACTCTTATTATATAAAAACTATTACCCTCTTCATCTTGGGTTGTATCTGCACTAATGTGTTCTACGACACCTTCTAGACCGCCATAACGTGTAAAGTCATAGGCAGTAATTTTTACCATGGCAGGTAAACCGACATGTATAAAAGCAATATCTTTAGGAATAATTTTCGCTTCAACTAATAATTTATCTTCTGATGGCACTATTTCAATCAGTACTTCGCCCGGTTTAACAACACCACCCAGCGTGGTTATATGCAAAGTTTTTACGGTCCCTACGACAGGTGAAGTGATTAGAGCCTTACTTACTTTATCTTTTACGCCAACTTGCGCTTCACTTAATCGAGAAAACTTTGATTGTAATTCATTAAGTTGTGCTCGTGCTTCAGTACGATACTTAAGCACCGCTTCACGCCTTTTGAGAATTGCTTCATCATAGGATGACTGCACTTTCGGTTTTAAAAGTCTCAGAGCATTGAGCTCTCCTTTAATATCATTCACAGTACGTTGCAGTTTTAATAGCTCAATTTCAGGTACTATTTTTTTCTTAGCAAGCGGAACTGTTAATTTGAGCTCTCTATTAGCAAGATTTAAACTGCTTTTTAACGTATTAATTTTAGAAGTGATCTCTTTGACTTCCTGTTCACGCTGCTTTATTTGTTGCCCTTGAATAGCAACTTGGTTCTCTAAATTATTAATTCGCGTATTATATTCATCTTGATTACGTGCAACCAGCTCTGCGGAACTTTGATTGAGGTCATCAGGGAAGTTTAGTTTAGCTTTATTGATTTTGACTTGTAATTGCCAAGCCTTAACATCTGCAACTAATACATCTCTTAATTCAGCACGCAAACGAATTATGTTAGCACGTAACGCATCGACCTCTTGTGTTTGCTGTGCCATATCAGAACGGAAACGAGTATCATCGATTCGAGCAATCAATTGTCCTTTAGTTACCTGCATACCCTCCGTAACATACAACTCTTGCAAGATGCCCCCATCAAGGCTTTGAATCACTTGTACCTGCGAGGAAGGAATAATCTTTCCTTCACCGCGTGTTACGCGATCTAACTCTGCAAAATACGCCCAGACAAGAAAACAACTAAATAGCGCAAACAGAGCCCAAATAGTTAAGCGATGCACGGTAGGCGTTTGCGTTAAAATTGCACCGTAAACATCATCTGCCATTTCTAAATCTTCTTTACTTATTTTCATTGCTTCGCTCCCTTCTTGGGTGCGCCATTTAGCAAGCCATTTTTTAACTGTTCTAATATTTTCTGTTTACTGCCATCCGCAACAAGATAACCTTTATCCAATACAATAATTCGATCAACTAATTGTAATAGATGCATTTTATGGGTGATTAAAAACAGTGTACGATTCTGTGCAGTAACTTTCATAGACTCAATGAACAATCGCTCAGCACGAGCATCCAAACTAGCGGTCGGCTCATCCAGTAATAACATTTGTGGGTCGTTCAGAATAGCACGCGCGAGCGCAACGGCTTGACGTTGGCCACGAGATAATGACTTGCCACCTTCCCCAACTTGCAGTTCTAACCCTTGTGACTCCATATCGGTAAATAAACTAACACCCGACATTTGTACTGCGCGTAATAATTGATACTCGGTTACTTGCTTTGTACCAAATAAGATATTGTCTTTGATTGAACCATGGAATAAAACAATATCCTGCGGTAGGTAACCTATATTACGTCTTAAATCGCTCGGGTGTATCTGCCCTTGATGTAAACCATCGTAACGAATGCTCCCCTGTTGGGGCTTAAATAGGCCTAGTAATAATTTGGCGAGCGTTGTTTTACCTGAACCATTTCGTCCAATAATTGCAATTTTCTCACCCGGCTTAACTTTCAATGAAAGAGGGTTGAGTGCAGCTTTTTCGATATTAGGGTAATTAAAGCTTACATGTTCAAAAACTATATTTCCTTCAAGTTTAGTATGACTAGCAAGGTGACCTTTATCTTCAAATTCAGCCTCTTGTTCCATAATTCCATCGAGCTGCCTTAAGGAGCTGACCGTCTGGTTATAACGTGTCATTAATGCAGCTATTTTAGCCATCGGACCTACAGCACGGCTCGATAACATAACGGCAGCAATAATACCCCCCATAGAAATTAAGCCTTCAGAAACACGGTACACCCCCAACACAATGACTGCCACTACAACCATTTGCACAATAAAACTTGAAACATTCGCCACAGAGTTAGTAATAACTTTAGTTTTTAATTGCCATGTTGAAGTATGCCCTAACATCTGTTGCCATGCATTTTGTACAACCCCCTCAGCGCCATTCGCCTTTATCGATTCTAAAGAAGAAAGGCTTTCAATAAGGTGACCATGCCGTAAACCAGAAAATTTATTACTCTCTTCAATAGCATGACGCAATCGTGCTTGTACTAATAAGGCATAACCAAGAATGAGAACCGCTGCAATAACAGAGAAAACGGCAAGATCTCCAGCAACTAGGTAAATAATAAAGACAAAAAGAAAAGCAAAAGGAAGATCAACTAATGCAGTCACCGTTGCTGACGATAAAAACTCACGAACACTATCAAATTCGCCGAGCTGTCTGGCCATACCGCCAACACTTGGTGCTTGTTTTTCAAGAGAGATACCAATAACTTTTGCGAACAATTTTGAAGATGTTTGAATATCTACTTTTTTCCCGGCAACATCAATAAGGTAACCACGAAGCTGTTTAAGGATGAAATCAAAGGTATAAGCAACACTTGCACCTACAGCCAGAACCCATAAACTTTCAAAAGCTAAATTAGGTACAATTTTATCGTAAATATTCATTACCAATAATGGAGACACCAATGCAAAAATGTTTACTAAAATAGAAGCAATGATTACATCACGATAGATAGGTGCCGACTCTCGAATCGTGCCCCATAACCAATGTTTATTGTTATCGCCAATATGTACATCAAAATCGCGATCTCCATGATATTTTTGTTTTATAAGAAAAAGGTAACCCACATAAACAGACTCTAATTCCTCTATGGTTAGTTTTTCTTCACCACCAGTTTCTGGTAATAAAATAAGAGCCACATTGGCTTTAAAGTCAATAGATTGAAGCACGCAAGCTTTTTGATCTTTAAGCATTAATATGCAAGGTAATAGCATTTTCGGAATATTATCGAGGCTTTTTCGACTTAATTTAGCACTAAGACCAGCGCGCATCGCGGCTTGTGGTAATAACTCAGGAGAAAGGACACTCTGATCCAGTGGTAAACCAGCAGCTAACGCTTCAGCTGAGCAAGGATTACCAAAGTGCTCGCTGAGTAATACTAAGCAATCAAGTAGTGGATCTTCACTTATACTTTGAGAGGCGTTAATTGTCCATTGTGACTGGGCAGCTGGCATTTAAATACTCGAGTCCGTTTGATATTTAATTAAGTATATAACTTATAAAGGATTATAGGAAAGATAGGCGTAAAAAATAAAGTAAAATATAAGCTAAGTTATGTATTTACAGGATCTATCTAACAGATAACAAAGAATGATACGAGCAAATGCTCGCATCATTCTTTGCATAAGGTTAAAAGAGCCTGAATCGACTCATTTTAATTTAGATATTTTCGTCAATACTGATCTCCATCGTTGTACTGTCAACACTGACATTATCACCAATAAACAGGGCACTATCACCATTATCTTTACTTAGTAGGTCATTAATGATTGTGACATCATCACTACCAAGGTCAACTCCATCTAAAATGATAGTTTGCGTTACAACCCCGTCTCCTTCAGCCATAACATCGATAGTCGTATCGCCATTATTACTTTCGAAATCTAAGAAGTTATCTAAATTATCACCATCAGTTAGATGCAACAAATCACTTAAATCTAACTTATCACCTACAAGCTGATTAAAGTCTTGAATATGATCAGTGCCTACTTCACCATCCAACCAAACAAAGGTATCTGCACCACCATCACCAATAAGAAGGTCGTTGCCACTTCCACCTATGATAGTGTCATCACCAGCATCCCCACGAACAACATCATCACCAGAGCCACCATCAAGTAAATCACTCCCTTTACCACCACGAAGTCCATCATTGTGAGAACCACCAAATATTTTATCTTCTCCATCATGCCCGTAAAGCAAATCGTTACCCGATTCACCGTAGATAATATCATCACCAGTAAATGCATTAACAATATCGAAATCTGAGGTGCCTTGCTTGATATTAGTGTTTAAGAAAGTATCGTCACCAACCATAGAAGCATCATCAGCAACCATAAAGTTTAAATTTTCAATTTGATTTTCAGCGCTATCAGCTAATAAACGAGCCTGTAATTCATCATCAGTGTCTCCAGCCTCAGCATTATCACTTTTACCGGTAGCCCCAGCATATATGATGTCATTTCCATCTCCCGACTCAACCCTATCATTACTGCCATAAGTAAATATGGTTTGTGCATTACTAGCTGTCGGAGTATTGGCATTATTAAAACCAGCTTGTAATTGACGATCTCCATTATCATCGAAATAGTAAGAGCCAGAATTTGATTCAGACAGTTTGTCACCAGAAACCGTAACAGTATCAACAGCATAGCCTCCACGATTGTCACTACTTAAATCAATGCCATAAATAGAAAATGTTTTTGATGCAGTATCGCCATTAGCATTTTCGGTTGACGTTGCTGTAATTTGTATATCAAATGGCACAGGTTGCGAAATAGGATCTGCCAAAGTAGATATTTTTAAACCCTTCAACTGTGCTGGAGTTAAGATCCAAGTCCCATCTAAAAGCGTTCCTTGTGATAACTGAGCACCACTTGGAATTCCCGAAATAGCAATACTCAGGGACTCACTACCATCATTATCATTAAGCAATGATTGAATTTCTAAGTTAGCTTCGAGTATGGAATTATTAGTAATAGTTGCCACATCTAATGAAGCCTCTAGACTTGGTGTATCAGCTATTGCAATAACAGCTATATCTAGCTCTTCACCATTAACAGTGATAGTGAAACTCTCATCACTATTCTCAGGAGGTGTGATACTAACTTTATCAATGTTTGAGTTGGTGATGACCCATTTACCACTATTGGCTCCATTTACTGGTGCGGAAACCTGTTGGCCATCAATTTTAACGATGTAACCCTCAGGTACATTTTCAATCACAGCTTTATTGTTAACTTCAGTTAAGGTAAGAGGGATATCAGTATCTTCATAACCTGAGATTGCAGGAACATTCTTCACGTTAACAGTAATAGGCAAAGACGATTCAGCAGAATTGCCATTTGATGACTCAGTAGATGTTGCTACAACATTTAGTGTATAAGCTGTGTCAGTTTTTACTTCGACTGTTTGTAATGACAAATTACTTAGGTTCCAATTACTCACATCTATATTTGTAACTAAAGAGGTCGCAGTGAATAAATTATTTCCATCTGTGAGTGTAAATCCGACAGGTATATCTTTGACTTCTACCTTTAGACTTTCAGAACGATCCACATCAACTAATGAAGCGTCAATATTTAATGATACGTAAGATTTTTCATCTACATTAATCGAATTATTCGTATCTACATCTGTTACGGTTGGTTTTTGATAGCTGATAGTATTAATCAAATAATCATGGTTTGCACCTGGTGCAGTAAAGACTATTTGGTCAAAATCACCATTATTAGAAGGTTTAAGCGTATCTGCATCATCAACTCTATCAGTGCCACCAATATGTGTTTGCGAAATACCAACTTGCTGACCATTTTTATAAAATGTATAAGTTGCATGTTCTGATGAGTGTTTCCAAGAGAATGACACATCCACAGCGCTAATATTATTATCAAAACTAATAATTAAAGATTCAGATGCGTTATTAGCGTTTGAGAAACCTAATTCTGTATTTGCTCCTGAAGCTTGCCCTACTACACCGAAACCAACTGGTGATGCATTGATGCTAATTCCAGCAGGATTGCCACTTGCATCAATTGCCGTTACGACAAAACCGCTGTCTTGACTATTTACATTCGCAGTAGTTATTGACTGAAGTTCAACTGTTTCAGTGGTTACGTTAAGTTGAGGGGCATCAGCAACCGCATCAACAACGATATTAGTCTGTGTAAGCGTAACGTCTTTACCATCTGTCACCTTAATTGTTAATTTAGGATCATTGTCTGAATTAACAGAAGGTGTGAAAGTCCAAGTGCCATCATTGTTATCAACGATGTCACCAATATCAACACTTAAACTAGCAATAGAAAGTACATCACCGTCGGCATCTGTAAACTTAGCTAAAATGTCAGACTCATTAATAATTAGAGGTGTATCTTCATCAGTCGTATAATTTAAAGGTTGAGTAGGGGTTATTAACTCAGGTGCGTCATTATCACCATGTACAACAACCGAAACGTCCGCCGTAGCAGTGCCACCTTGACCATCACTAATTTCATAAGAAAAGTTAACAGTTACTTCCTCACCATCATCTAAAGACTGCAATGAAACATCGGGTGTAAACTGGATTTGTGGCTTACCATCTACACTAACAATGATGGCTGTCCCGACTGTTTCCCCAGAACCATTAACTATAGTGGCAACATTACCATCAGTTACAAAGTCGTGTCCCTGCACATGTGTGATAAATAATGAATCACCTTCAGGATCACTATCATTACTCAATACATCAATAGTAACTGCAGTATCTTCATCAGTGGAAATAAGATTACTTTCTAAGAAGACCTCACCACTATTACCAGCGGCTAAAGAGAATGATTTGGATATTTGTGTACCATCAGCATAAGTAGTTGTAAGAACAACTGGTTCAAGATTTCCAGGATACCCAGCATCAGGTACATACTTAATCTCAGAGTCTGCACTATATGGACTGCCCACAATCATAGTAACCCAACTACCAGCGAAATCTTTGATTTCAACTACGCCTTGTAAAGGAGCACTATCAAGGGTTATTAACATTCCAGAATCAATTTCATTATCATCAACGGCAATGGGTGATTCATTGACATCGCCCACGGCAATGGTAAA
>NZ_PIZM01000011.1 GCF_002835465.1 Psychromonas sp. psych-6C06
TTCAATCGTTTATTTTAAATTACTTTAAAATGTTTTTTATGACTCAAACTCATTGAGCTTGTTGCTTCGGACTTGGTTGGTAACTTGCGTTGCCGTCCGTGTCTGTAGGGTCGCATTATAGGGATTGAGATCACATTAGCAAGCGTTAATTACTAATTATTTCAATTTAATGACTGAGTGAATAATAACTAAACAATATGGTGTTTTGTTAGTCGTTATTTATCAAATTGGGTGGCAATAAGTTGTTTTGCTCTACTTGCAGGGAACAATTTATTCGCTAAGAAGCGAGTTACCATTAGTCCTAAGAAAGCAAATAAAGTAGAGATTAAGATTAATAGCCCTTCATTTACAACAAAATATGTTTTTATAATTAATGCACTACCAATAAAAAAAAGTAAAGGCACTAAGTAAATCAGTAAAGCACTTTGTACTAAGTCTCCATTGCTAATATTCAACTGGATGAAATGATCAACTTCCATGCCTTCTTTATAAGGAAGTTCCAAGTATTGACTTTTATCTGTGAATGCCTTTGAAACCACACCCACTCCACAACTACTTTTATTATGGCAAGATGAGCATGCTGATTTAGAAATACATTCAATACGTGCAATTTTTTCACCTTGCACCTCGTCTATTGCGATCACTTTCCCTGTTTCAGTTATCATCATTTTGATCCAATACTACAGACTTAACTAATCGTTGCGCAGTGACAACTGGGATTTCTCCTACAACATTTATTTCAGTATTGCCTCTCTGCTCTGTATATAAAAGTGTTGCACCATGACGAACTATTTTTTGCTTTTCATCTAATGGTAATTTTTTTGGTGATATATAGATAGAAACATTAACAAGCCCATCATCAAGCAATATATAGGAAACAGGATCATTCTCGTTCATAGCCAACTTATGTTGATCATTTTTTACTTCTGAGAAACCAGAAGGTAACCAATTAGTTTTCCAAGGTGAGGATTTATCTGTATTTTGCTGTCTTATGTGGACAGCTTGCGGGCGTTTAGTTTCAGTAAGCTTTACTAGCCAAGGGTTTATCGTATCTGAAACATTCACTGATACGACCATGAATTGCTCTAGCACTACATTTGAGTGATTAATCGTATCTAACCGTAGCGGTAAGAAAGAGTGCAAATCGCACCAAATAACATAACTATATCGGTACTCATCTTTACTTATCATACGTATTGCTATGGATGGTTTTCCTGCAATGCGTCCTTTGCCCAAAATGATATAATCGTAGTTATCAAGCCCAGCTTGATAATCAAAGTTGGCAATATTTGCGAATACATGACGATTATGTCTGGATTTTAGTGTGTAAGCAGGAGAGCCCTGTTCAAAGTAACTTATCTCACCTGCAAATTGTAAAGATTCTCTAATGGCTCCATTAAGGTATCGAAAATAACTCACCTCTTGCCCATCAACTACGCCATGAATAAGTTGCATCGGCTCAATCTGTTGCTGCAGACTACTTAAATAAAGTAATTCAAAATTTTTACTTCGGTAAGCTTGTTGCATCAATTGAAGATACTCAATCGCCGTTGGTTCAACTTGCTCATCGGTTAAGCTGAATTCACTTTCTTCGACTGTAGACTCAATGGCAGTTGCTAGCGGAATAAAAAGTAGCAAGCTGATTGCTACTAATACGTTAAAAAGTGAAGCTCTATTCATTAACAACCTATTATTACTTTATTGTTGCACTTGAAGTTGCAGTTGATGGTCTTTTAATAATGCCTCTAAACGCTCATGACGATCTTTTAATGCTTGTTTTGATTGCTGTTGGCTAGCTTGAAGACTAACAGGTGATACTCCTCCACCAAATGGCACCGTATTTAACACTTCAATACCATTATTTTCAACACTTGGTTGTGATGTAATAAAGCTGGTCATCACAACAACACCTGCAACCGAAGCTGCAATCGCATATTGACCAAATCGTTTTACAAAGGAGATAACATTGTTTTCAGGCTTTTGGATTAATTCAACTTTTGCAGTAATAGGAGTAACAGTCGCTAAAACCGGTTGATCTGCAATAGACTCCATGACTTGTTCTGCAATATCAATATCAATTGCCCGCTCATTACGTATCACATCACCGATTAATTGATAACGCGAAAAAACAGCCTGTTGCTTTTTATCATTAATAAGTGCATCTAATGAGTTACTTTCAACATTTTCATCATCAATTAAACTTGAAAGTTGTTCGTTAAATTGTTTCATATTTTCCAACTACTCTTCTAATAAAGGGGCTAACTGTTTATCAATTGCATCACGCGCTCTAAAGATTCTAGATCGCACTGTCCCGATTGGGCAATCTTCAATTTTCGCTATTTCGTCATAGCTCATACCTTCAAGCTCACGAAGCGTAATTGCAGCCTTTAGTTCCGCAGGTAACTGTTCAATCGTATCCATCACGACACGTTTTATCTCTTCAGAACGCATAATACTTTCTGGAGAGTCTGCTTCCCTTAGCGCTTCACTACCGTCATAGCTGTCTGCCTCTAATGCATCAATATCAGATGCAGGCGGCCGACGGCTCTGACTGGTGAGATAATTTTTTGCTGTATTGACAGTAATTCGATACAGCCAAGTATAAAATGCACTATCGCCTCTAAATGACGGCAATGATTTATGCACCTTTATGAAAACCTCTTGCGTTACATCTGCAATATCTCCAGAACTACGTACATAACGCGTTAATATATTCGCTACTCGATTCTGATACTTACGGACCAATAATGTAAAAGCCTGCTGCTCTCCATTCTGAATACGCTGAATTAATTGAAAATCTAAATCACGCTCATTCATTGAGCTTATCTACCTATTTATTATTGTTAGCCTTAATTGGCATCCACAGTTATGACTGAATATGTTGAAGAAAGTTCCAAACTATTTCAAAAGAAATCATTTTTAGCTAAACTGCACGAATACTTCATTAACTGCAGAGCATATAGTGCCATGACAGAAAGTAAATCAATAACTGACCAACATAGTTGCGATATTTTAATTATCGGGGCAGGTGCCGCTGGCCTTTCTCTTGCTCTTAAACTTGCCCCTCATGCCAAAGTAAACGTTTTAAGTAAGGGTAAACTTTCTGAAGGTTCGACACTTTATGCCCAAGGTGGAGTGGCAGCGGTTTTTTCTGACACCGACAGTATCGACTCTCATGTTGAAGATACGTTAATCGCAGGCGCGGGCATGTGTGATGAAGAAGCGGTACGTTTTACCGTGAGTAATGCCAAAGAAAGCATGCAATGGTTAATCGATACCGGCGTGCAGTTTGATACTGAACTAGATAAGGAAGGTAATACACAATATCACCTTACTCGTGAAGGTGGGCATTCACATCGACGTATCCTTCATGCCGCAGATGCAACAGGTAAAGAAATTGAAGATACATTACTCAGCGCTGTCAAAAAACATGAAAACATTACCTTAATGGAAGGTTATAATGCGATCGATTTAATCACCAGCCGCAAACTGAAGTTACCTGCTAATCGTGTATTAGGCGCCTACGTATGGAATCGGAATGCAGAACGTGTAGAAACAATTAAAGCACATTTTGTTACCTTGGCGACAGGTGGAGCGAGTAAAGTCTACCAATACACCAGTAATCCTGATGTCTCGAGTGGCGATGGTATTGCACTCGCTTGGCGAAGTGGTTGCCGTATTGCCAATATGGAGTTTAATCAATTCCATCCAACCTGCTTATTCCACGCAGATGCAAAAAACTTTTTGCTGACCGAAGCATTACGAGGTGAGGGTGCGCACTTATTACGCCCAGATGGTACTCGCTTTATGCCCGACTTTGATGAACGTGCAGAACTTGCCCCCCGCGATATCGTTGCACGTGCAATAGATTATGAGATGAAACGTCTTGGTGCGGATTGTATGTACCTTGATATCAGTCATAAACCGAAAGAATTCATCATCAAGCACTTTCCGACTATCTACCGCCGTTGCTTATTGCTCGGTATTGATATTGCTCATCAACCGATGCCGATTGTGCCTGCCGCACATTATACTTGTGGTGGTGTGATGATAGATCACCATGGGCAAACTGATATCGATGGTTTATATGCTATTGGTGAAGTAACGTATACCGGTTTGCATGGCGCAAATCGAATGGCCTCTAACTCATTGCTTGAATGTATTGTTTACGCACACGCCTGTGCAAAAGACATTATCAACCGCTTACCTTTCTATCAAAGTAGAAAGTTTGCATCTATTCCAGCATGGGACGATAGTCGTGTTGAAAACTCAGATGAAGAGGTAGTTATTCAGCATAACTGGCATGAATTGCGACTTTTCATGTGGGATTACGTGGGTATCGTGCGTACTGATAAACGATTAGAGCGTGCTCTGCGTCGCGTGCAAATGCTACAGCAGGAAATTAACGAGTACTACAGTAACTTTAAAGTGGGTAACAACTTACTAGAGTTGCGTAATTTAGTGCAAGTTGCGGAGCTAATAATTCGAAGTGCCATGTCACGAAAAGAGAGCCGAGGCTTACATTACAACTTAGATTATCCCGAGTTGCTTGATAACCCTAAACCCACAATTTTATGTCCACAAAGTGACTAATTACACCGGCTCTATTGACGTTGATAGTTTATGTTTTTCAGCAATTTGTTGTTTTAGTGACGATGACTTCGTGAATATTATGCAATTCATTTAGCATAACTGAGGTACATTCGGTTTGCCTTACTCAAAACGTCTTGTATTTAAAACTTAACTAATAAAGAGAAATACCCTCTAAGTTCGTCCGATATTGATCAATCGGGCGAGTAAACGATAATCTACTGTTCTTACTGCATCTTTATAAATAACCATTACTTGTTTAGTACTTTTATCCCCTAAAGATCGGCCTTTCACATCAATGATCAAAAAAATAAAAAAATGGCAGTAAAAGGAATGTGGACTGACGCCCCCCTGATAACCACTACCATTCAGGCTATATTCAATATGACCAGCTTCACTCAATCTAAACGAGCAAGAAAAAGATGTTGCTTGGTAAGCCGCATATAATGCAATTAAAGATAAAGTAAGGTAAAAAAAGAGAGAGTTTAAGGATAGCGGGACGAGCAATGAAGCCAAAAAAATAACAGCACAATAAAGCAGGAAAATAGAGACTCCTGCATAAAAAGAGCGGCCAACAGTTATTTTATACTTTAACGCGTTTAAGGATGACATCAACAATGTTTGCAAGTTCAACATCAGGGCATTTTTTATGGCCCATAAACCAAGCAAAAAGCTCCGGATCTTCACAGGTCAGTAAACGCTGAAAAGTAAATTGCTCCTGTGAAGAAAGATCATCAAACGCTTCTTTTACAAAGGGGATAAACAAGATATCAAGCTCTAACATTCCACGTCGACATGCCCATAAAAGGCGGGATTTATTAACCGTTTCGGTCATTCTTTTGTTTCCTATAGTAAGGTAAAAACACACCTACATCATAACAACAACATTTTATTAACAGCAACTACTGACAAAATAGGTTGTGAGCTATACCATTGTAAAAAAATATAATATGAGGCAATTATGCGCAAACTGAGTGAATTAGATAATATTAGCCAACTAGCCGATTTAGTATTGTGCCCACTTAATAGCTGGGATCTTATCTCTGTTAAGGGTGAAGACCGTATCACCTTCTTACAAGGGCAGTTAACTTGCGATCTTATCGGCCTACAACCAGGCCAGCAAACATTAGCATCACAGTGTAATCCGCAGGGCAAAGTGATCAGTATTTTCCGCGTTATTATTTTAGAAGATCGCGTTTTACTGACTCAACCAAGTTCAGTGACACCACGACAACTTCCTGAGTTACAAAAATACGCTGCGTTTTCAAAAGTAGAAATTGCAAAAGAAACAGAATATCGCGCATTTGGTTTAGCGGGTTGTAAATCAGCGCAATACATCGCTGAAAAAGTAGATACAGCTGCAACGCATGATCAAAGTCGCCTGCTAGAAAGTGGCACGGTGATCATTAAGCAACCTTACCCTTCTTTACGCTACTTAGTGGTAATGAAAAACCCCGTTGCAGAAGAACTTTTAGAAGATCTGCAACACCAAGCTGAAATTTTTGATGATAGTCTTTGGAATGCAATGAACATTGCATCAGGTATCGGCTTTGTCGAAGAGCAAACCTGTAGCTCTTTTATCCCTCAAATGCTAAACCTACAAGCATTAGATGGTATTAGCTTTAATAAAGGTTGTTATATCGGTCAAGAAACCGTTGCTCGTGCTAAATATCGAGGAGCCAATAAACGCGCACTGTTCATTTTAACCGGCCGAGCAACACAAGCACCTGAAGTCGGCAATAATATTCAAATGTTAGTCAATAACAATTGGAAACGTATTGGTACTGTCGTTTCTGGCTGTCAGTATGGTGATGGCCATATTGAAGTATTAGCCGTATTACCCAAAGACTGTAGTGCAGAAGATGTCTACCAAGTACAAGAGATTGAAGGATCAACTCTCTACTACGCACCACTCCCTTATACTTTAGAAGAAGCTTAATAACCCTCTTTTTTATCCCCGAATAAAATCGGGGATATTTCCCTGCGCCACAATATAATGTTATAATGCTCACACTTTTTGTACCATGTTTTTATCAACACTGTATGATCCTAACCCAAGAGCAGGTTTTTAATTGAGTTGTGAAATTATAAGATTACGTGAAAAAGCAGACAAATTTAACCGCTTACGTATTCAGTCCGCACAAGTATTAATGAACGAAGATGAATTGAATGTTTTTCAATCTCTTCCTCTTTTGTTACATTTTAATATGCCTTCACTGCCAGGTTATATCAATGCAGATGTACCAACAGGTATTAGCCAGTTTAATCTCACAGAAAATCACCACAACCTAATAAGCTATTACTTTAACACTGACCTCCCAGATACTCCGAGCCAATGCGATATTCTAGGTTTATATGCAATGGGAAGCACCTCTTCGATTGGCCAATGCTCTGAAAGCGATCTCGATATTTGGATCTGTTATCCGCATCAATTGGATAGCGTACGCGTTAAATTATTAGAAGATAAGTCTTGGTTGATCACTCATTGGGCAGAGAGTTTAGGTATCGAGCTTAACTTCTTTCTTATTCCAGATAATAAGTTTCGCTGTATTAACGATGCAGGTATGTCTATCGATGGCTGTGGCTCCTCTCAACATATGTTGTTATTAGATGAGTTTTATCGTACTGCATTGTTGGTTGCAGGCCGCCCCATTCTATGGCGTCTGATTCCGATCGAGCATGAGCCGAACTATGATCAATATGTACAATCTCTTTACGATAACAACAAGTTAAATAAAGATGATTGGCTAGATCTCGGTGGCTTTCACCGTATTCCAGCTGAAGAATACTTTGGCGCGACACTTTGGCAACTCTACAAGGGTATCGATAACCCTTATAAAGCGGTATTAAAAACCATTTTAATGGAAGCTTATTCTTGGGAGTATCCCAATACAGAGTTGATTGCGATCACCTATAAAAAACGTTTCCAAAGCCAAGAGTATTACGATGAACAACTTGATCCTTATTGCTTAATGCTCGAGAAAGTAACTGCTTACCTAACTGAAATTAAAGACTTTAAGCGTTTAGAAGTCGTGCGGGCGTGTTTCTATCTAAAAACCGAAGAGACACTTTCAAAAATTTGTTACAACGACAATACTGCATGGCGTCGCACCATACTAAATAAATTCGTCAACCAGTGGACTTGGACTGATGAACAGATATCAGACTTAGACAACCGTAAAAATTGGAAAGTGAATGATGTCACCAAAGCGAAAGATATTTTACTTGAAGCATTGATGACCAGCTATCGAAAATTACTGACCTTTGCCCGTGACAATAATATTGGCGAATCAATCAGTGCAGAAGATATTGGGATATTGTCTCGTAAACTTTATGCAGCTCATGAAACACTGCCAGGCAAAGTTGACCTCATAAACCCTAATATTTCACCAGATCTTTCTGAACCCAACCTTAGTTTTATCCAAGTACCTGAAGGCCGAAAAAACCCACCGGGTTGGTATCTCTATAACTGTTCATTAGATGCACATACATTAATCAACACGCCAAAACTAATGTATGCAAAGTATATATCGAAGCTTATTTCTTGGTGCCATATGAACGGCCTCTACGAAGAAGAAACAAAATTACACCTTTATAATCAAGGCTCTGATCTAGTGGATAAAAAGCTAAATCAATTTATCCAAGATTTGTATTCTGTTTTTCCAGTATATGTTCCTAAAGCCAATAACCAGGCTCTTAGTCAGCCCTGTGAAATTAAACACCTTACGATATTTTTAAATGTTGAAAAAGATCCTACACGCCACTGGCAAGATGCGCATGAAAACACCGATAGCGAAAATGATAATGTATTATCCTACGGACAAAATAATGAATGCTTAATCGGTAGTATTGATCTCATCTACAGAAACTCATGGAACGAAGTACGTACCCTACACTTCAACAATAGTTATGCCGTCGTTGATGCGTTAAATACTATTTTAGGGAAGATGCACCAAGATGCGCTTCCACCCGATCAAATTGATCTATTTTGTTATAGCCAGCATTTCAGAGAGCAGATAAGCCAGAGTTTTCGAAGCAAATTAGAAGAGTATATCCAGTTACGCTTAGATTCTGTTTCACAGCGTTCAGTACAGACATTATGGACAGGTGGCAGAAAGTTTGGCTTCTATTTTGAGCGAACAGGTGTTTCGCTACAGCATTTACAAAGTACTGTTGATATCTATAGCCATATTTCCAACAAAAAACTTTCGAATAGTGTCATCAATCTCAAAAATACTTTTTTTGATAAAACAGCGAAAGTCATTGAATCGCATATTAGTGAAGGGTTAATCCAATTCTTTTTTGAAAACTACCCAGATGGCTTTAACGTTTATATTGCTAATGCGGAAAATGAGGTAGAAAGCTTTCAAAGTTTTGCTGGCAGTAAAGATGATTTAGTACAAAATGTGAATCGCTTTTATGCCTCTAATAACAATCAAAAAGATACAACAGAAGGGCAAATCAACTTTAATTTACCGCAATTCTATGAGATAGAATTAGGTGATAATGATGAGTTAGAACTCACCTCATTTAAAAGTAAATGTAAAAATACAGAGCGAACGTTAATATAATTTAATACCATTTTTAAGCGCATAAATAACTGCCTTTAATCTGTTAAATTAAGTAACCATCTTAAAGGCAACATTCACATTATTCTGGTCGTAAACCTAACGAGTGACAAATTGCATAGCTCAGATCACTACGATTGAGGGTATAAAAATGAAAGTCTTTCACCCCCTCTTGACTCAGAACACGTACCATATCCATTGCAACCGTTGCCCCAATTAAATTACGCGTCATCGCATCATTATCCGTGCCTTGATACAGCTTATGCATCCAATCAGGTACGTGCACATTGGTCAGCCCAGCAAATTTGACGAGTGTTTTATAATTAGATACAGGTAAAATTCCCGGCACGATATCACCATCAATTCCCTGTTTGACGCACTTATCTCGAAAACGTAAGAACGTCTCTGCATCAAAGAAGAATTGAGAAATAGCTCGATTTGCTCCCGCATCAAATTTAGCTTTTAATACGTCTAAATCGAATTGGGCACTGCTTGCCTCTGGGTGTTTTTCTGGATAAGCAGCTACTGAGATATCAAAATCCCCCTCCTCTTTTAACAGCTTAACTAAATCTGTCGAATACATATGTGGCTTAGTTTCCCCTTCTGGAATATCACCACGTAGCGCAACAATACTACGAATATCATTCTGCCAATAATCACGTGCAATTTGGCGTAACTCCTCTTTACTTGCATCAATACAGGTTAAATGTGGCGCGGCAACCATCCCTGTTTTAGCTTTAATATCTTTAATAATGTCATGCGTTCTATCACGAGTGCCCGAATTCGCGCCATAAGTAACTGAAACAAACTTAGGCTTTAACGTTTTTAGGCGCTCTATAGATCCCCACAACGTCTCTTCCATGGCAGGAGTTGCAGGTGGAAAAAATTCAAATGAGACACCCACCTCTGTTTTAATGTCGGCAATATTTTGATTTAGTTTTGCCAAATATTGTGCAGAGAAATAGGATTGTTGCGTTGTTTCATTAGTCATGATTTTTCCTTTTAGCCATCTAAACGTCTATGTTGCGTATAATTTATCTATTTATTAATTTTTGTCAATAAAAATAAATAAACATGAAAATAACTAAACCAAATATTAATTTTGTTCACAATGATGATCAGACTTCTAGAAGTCTATTTGCGATTACCTTGAACAACCGTTAAAATGCCCTTTCTCATATTGCGGGTAAAATAGGAACATCATGTCTAAAAACTGGAATGGCGAATATATCAGCCCTTACGCTGAACACGGTAAAAAAAGTGAACAGGTAAAAAAAGTGACGGTTTCTATCCCAACTAAAGTGCTTAAAATACTCACCGATGAACGCACACGCCGCCAAGTTAACAATCTACGTCACGCGACCAATAGCGAGTTATTATGTGAAGCTTTTCTACATGCTTACACGGGACAACCCTTACCTGAAGACAGCGATTTAGATAAAAACCAAGCGCCCGTCGACATTCCACATAGCGTTCAAGCTCTTATCAAAAAGTGATATAAAACTACCCAAGCGGGTAGTTCCTTTCTTATATAAAGTCTTTACAATCAGCTGATATAAAAAGACTTTATTCAAGGATTGAGCAGATGACTACCTTTCAATTTTACAAAAAACAAAACGCACTGGTTCACGTCAATGTAGATAAACCAGCCTTTAACCACGAAAAGCAGCAATTAATTGCACAAGGTTTTGAGTCTGTAGGCGGAAGAGTAAAAGCGAAAACAAGCTATGACGCTTTTAATCGTTTTAAGGCGCATTATGTAGACAGTGTTAAGCACTTCACTCGCACCCATTACTTCATTAGTACACCTCAGGTCTAATCACTTACATTTCATTTCATTTCATTTCATTTCATTTCAAAATTTTGTAGGCACGACTTCTAATTACGCAATAACACAGATCAACATCCCACTATCGAGATAAATTAAATCCCAATAATGGGACAAGCTACTCTCTAAAATAAAAAAACAAAAAAATAAACATGCAATAACAACAACTTAAAGTTTGGCAACAAACTTGCTAAATAAGATGTAGGTATGAATTGATTCCAAACACAACACATAATTTTTTAATAATAATCACTTTTACTATTACAAGGATGAACATGATAAACACTAAAAGGGTCTTTATTGCCCTAATCACCTTATTGGCCTTAACCGGGTGTATGAACACCAGCCCTAACCCCGAAAACAGCCTTGCCTCTGTACATAGTGATACACTAGAAAATGGGCTTTCCTATAATATTTATGCCAAGCAAGATAGCTCTCAAAAAGTGCAGTTACGTTTATATGTGAACGCAGGATCTCTAAGTGAAACAGAAGAACAGCAAGGGTATGCTCACTTGCTAGAGCACATGGCCTTTAACGGTACTAAAAATTTTCCCAAAAACAAAATTATCGAGCTATTTGAAAAGTCTGGATTAACTTTTGGCCAAGATATTAATGCTTTTACAAGTTTTTCTGAAACAGTATACATCCTCAGCATTCCTGCAAATGATAAAAAACTACTCTCAGAAACACTCTTATATTTGCGTGATATTCTAAGCGACATTGAATTTGACCAAACAGAATTGATTAAAGAGCAAGGCGTTGTACAAAATGAATATCGTGTGCGCATGCCACAGGAGCCTCCCTACCATTTTGCTATTTTTGAAGATTACATCGCTGACAGTGTGTATCAGAAACACTTGCCAATAGGCACTATTGAAAGTGTTGGTAACAGTACAGAGAAAGCTGTTAAAGCTTTTTATAAACAATGGTATCGCCCCAACAACGCCAAACTATTAATCACCGGTGACGTTGATAGCCAACTAACTCAAAAGCTTATTGAAGAGACATTTTCCAGCATTGATAAATCAGATAATCAACAGCAACAAACAGTACCTGATGCACCTAGAATGAGCGAAGAAAGCATTGCCTTTTCTAGTAAACTAATCACCTTTTCACAGACGGATCTATTTTTTGAAATCCCCCAAAAAACACTATCTAATAGCGATCAATTAAGCGAAGCGCTGAAGTTAGAAATGCTAGATAAAATGCTTAACTACCGTTTAAATATACTTAATAGCGAAAGAGACGCCCCCTTTAGCGAAGTATCTTTTAGCTACCTGCCATTGCTAAACAACAAATCTTTTAAAAACCTTTCTGTTAATTATGAACAGGGCAACGACATTAATTCAATTGCCTTCATCGCTCAAGAGTTGGCTCGATTAGCACAACATGGTTTTAATCAAGCAGAATATGAACTACAGCTAGAAGCACTTCAAGCACAGCTGGCACAACTTAAAGCGAATTACCTTAATCAAACAGCCGCTGAAATAGCACAACAAGTTGTTGGTGCATGGCAAACCGGTGATCATATTTTTACTTTTGAGCAGGAACAGCAAGCTTATCAAACGGCCCTGGACTCTCTGACACTTGAAGAGATAAATCAACTAGCTCAACAACTCATTAATTTACCTAAAAAACTAACCCTGGCATATCCCTACGGTAGTGATCAGCCCGATTTATCGATGGTAGATAAAACCTTCAATGAGCATTTTAATGCTCAGGTTGCGAATACCACAATCAAAATTGAAAAAATGACATTGCCGGTAATTATCAAAAGCACTGCAATTAGCCCAATTAAAAAAGAGAAGTTTTATCCAGAAAAACAAATTACCCAATTATCATTGCATAATGGTGTAGATGTTTTATTACAACCTGACAGCAGCGTTCAAGATGCCATTACGCTAACATTTAGTGCTCCAGGTGGCTCGAATAGTTTACAAGGTAAGGAAATTGCGAGCAGTACATTATTAATCAATAGTTATGCTAACAGTGGTCTTGCAGGCTTGTCTGCTCAGGCATTAAACCAAAAATTTATCAGCGCAAAAACCGAAATAATGCCTTTTATTGACAGTAATCACCACGGGTTTAGCATGACCACAGTGAATAAAGATAAAAGCTTACAGCTCCTCTTTTCAATGCTCTACACCATCATGAATGATGCGACCATTAAACCAGCTGTTTTTACACAGGAAAAAAAGAAGCTAATTGAAAATCAAAAAAGCTTTTTAGCACAGCCAATGAACGGCTCAACTATCAAAGTTTTGAATACTCTTTTTCCTGCTAATCCACATCAACATATATTTACTCTCGAAGAGTTAGCGTCAGTACAACAGAGTGATGTCGAAGCGCTTTATACACAACTCTTTTCAAGTAGTAATGGTTATAAATTAACGGTAGTAGGAGACTTCGACCTCGATGCTATGAAAACGTTAGTATTACAATATGTTGCAACATTGGCGGGGGGAGAGTTACACACCTTTGACACAACGCCACAGTCGCTTATTCAACAAGCGTCCACTATCAATGAAACAACTAATCCACAAGATAATGCCTCGGTTAGCTTTATTAGCATCACTAATAACCCTAATAAGGATATTAAAGCTGTTTATCAAGCAGACTTAATGCGACGTATTATTACACAAACATTAAACAGAGTTATTAGGGAAGAGTTTTCACTAACCTACTCACCTTATGTTGCCGTTTACGATCAACAAACGGGTAATGCCTTTACGCAAGTGATTATTCAGGCAACGACTAAGACCGATGATGCGCAAAAAACACAACACCTCATTGAAGGCATTATTAATGACTTCATCACTGATGGCATCACTCCAGAGCAGTTAGCAGACCATCAACGAGGCCTAATACAGGGGATGTTATCTAACTTAAATAAATCCACTGATAGACAATGGCTCTTACATCGTGACCACCTACAAGGGTTTGAGCTAGATTCAACTACTAATGCGAAAGAAATTGTTCACAATATTTCTCTTACTGATATGAATCAATTCATTAAAGAGTACCTAGATCCTAGCAAGACAGTAAAAATTATTAACCAGCCTAAATAGTGAATCCAAGCCTTCTACCTTGGTGTAGAGGGCTTACACTTCCCCCATTTAAAGCAAATAGATTAAATATTTGATCTAAATTTTGCGTAGGAAAACAGCTAAATTTAAGGCGTAAATTGATGACACTATCGAGATCTTAACTTCGTTAATGTTTTAATGGTTGTTCGCTTTGCAAAACTTATAACGAAGAAGTGTATTTTTTTAACTAGCAAAATAGATCAGTTATTTAATGGATTTGGTATAAACAGTATTTCCAACCAATTTCGATACATAGCTAACTTTTTATGAGCCCGAGACATAAAAAAACCCTTGTTTGATCATCAAACAAGGGTTTTAAATTAGCGAGCCTATCTAAAAGCGCGTTTATTTGTCCATATGAACATCCATTTGCGGGAATGGAATTTCAATACCCGCTTCATCTAGACCATCTTTGATTGCTTGCATCAATTCAAAACGTACAGGCCAGTAATCATCACTATTTACCCATGGACGTACCACGAAGTTAACGCTTGAATCAGCCAGTTCAGCAACCGCTACTGTTACACCTGGATCTTTTAAGACTAGTGGGTTAGCGGTTAATACTGCTTCTAATACTGATTTCGTTTTAGCTAAATCCGCTTGGTAGCTAACACCAATCACCAAGTCGATACGACGGGTTGGTTTACGAGAATAGTTAATAATATTGCCACCCAAAATCGATGAGTTTGGTACCACTACAAACTTATTATCAGGTGTTACTAATGTCGTTGCAAAAATTTGCACCGATTCAACACTCCCTGCAATCCCTGCTGCTTCAATGTATTCGCCCGCTTTGAATGGACGTAAGATAACGATTAATACACCAGAAGCAAAGTTAGAAAGTGAGCCTTGAAGTGCTAGACCTACAGCTAAACCAGCTGCACCGATTAATGCAATAAACGAAGTGGTTTGCACACCAATACGGCTAAGGGCTGCAATTACAACAAAGGCAATAATTACGTATTTCACCATGTGCGAGACAAACTCAACAATAGTCGGGTCTAATTCACGTTTAGTTAACACTTTATGGAAACCATTAGCAATAACACGCGCAATGATCATACCAATAATCAGTGTTAATAGTGCTGAGACGATGTTTAAGCCGTACTCAATAATCAATCCTTGATTGTTATTTATCCATTCTAAGCTATTCGCCACTACATCAGCACTATTTTCTAAGCGCTCTCCAATGACCTCTTTAGCTGTTTCTGCTGCTACCGGTACTGCGTTTTCATCTGCCATGCTTATTTCCTTATTTAGCTTTGTTTAAGTTGATTTTCAAAAAATGCCCATTGAGCTTTAAAGTTTTGTGTTGGTTTTTGTTTAAATTGCGAGCGAACAAACTGATTCATACGCCCTTCTACGTAAGCCAGTAACAAATTAGCAATCACCGTTTCATCAGTGTTTAATTTGTCACCACCTAACATCGGTTTTTCACGTAAAATTTGCTTGATTTGTGACTCTATTTTAGAGAACACATGCTCTATACGTAACTGCAAACGCTCATTCTCTCCCAGTAACGCATCCCCCGTTAAAATGCGCGTAATACCCGGGTTTTGTTCTGCAAAACCCAGCAAGAAATGTAACAGATGCTCAATACGAGTAAAGGTTTGTTTTTGCTGTTCTTTAATTAAATTAATTTGTGTAAAAACGGTATTTTCAATAAATTCAATTAACCCTTCAAACATACGCGCTTTGCTTGGAAAGTGGCGATATAACGCAGCCTCAGACACTCCAACCTGGGCAGCTAATTTCGCCGTTGTGATACGTTGACCAGGCTTGCCTTCTAGCATCACCGCTAAAGCACGTAAAATATCATCCTTACGATTTATTTTCTTCTTTGTTGCTGTAACCATTACCGTAAACTTCCTTTAATTATCGTTTTCCTGAGTGGCCGAAACCACCCTCGCCTCGATCTGATGACTCAAAGCTATCTACCACTTCAAATTTTGCTTGAACGACAGGCAAAAAAACTAATTGCGCCAAGCGCTCTCCCGCTTCTAGCGTAAAAGCACGATCACTTCTATTCCAACAAGAAACCATTAAAGGCCCTTGATAATCAGAATCGATCAAGCCGACAAGATTACCCAACACAATGCCATGTTTATGCCCTAACCCTGAGCGAGGCAAAATAGTGGCCGCTAAATTAGGATCTTCAATATGAATCGCAATACCCGTTGGGATAAGCTGTGTTTCACCAGGTTGAATCACTATGGAATGATCAACACAAGCACGTAAATCCATACCAGCAGAGCCAATTGTTGCATACTCTGGCAGTGGAAACTCAGTGCCAATACGTGGGTCGAGAATTTTAAGCGAAATTTGTTTCATTTTTATTTACCCAGCAAAATATTGTTGTGCAATGATTGCTAACAATTGCTGTGCAACGATTTTCTTGTCGGCAAGAGTTATAGCAAACCTTTCTGTTTCAGAAAATACTGTTAACGCATTTTTTTCACTATTAAAACCTTGCCCTGATTTTGCAACATCATTTGCAGCAATTAGTTTTAATTTTTTGCGTTTTAACTTGTCTAATGCGTAACGTTCAACATCTTGTGTTTCAGCGGCAAAACCAACACAAAAAGTATTGTCGTTAGCACTGGCAACATCAGCAATAATGTCAGGGTTTTTAACTAGCTTAATAGTGAGATCATCAACCCCTTGCTGTTTTTTCATTTTCTGGTCAGCGACCTGCTCTGGGCGGTAATCGGCAACAGCAGCACAGGCAATAAAAATATCGCAATCATTTAAGCCCTGTAAACTCGCTTGGTGCATATCAACCGCACTAAGTACGTCTATACGGTTAACACCTGCGGGTGTTGCTAAATGAACAGGCCCACTAATTAACGTAACATTAGCGCCCATCTGTTGTGCAGCTTCGGCCAACGAAAAGCCCATTTTTCCTGAACTATGATTACTAATGTAACGCACTGGATCTAATGCTTCTTGCGTTGGCCCCGCAGTAATGGAGATATTAACACCCGCTAAAATAGGCTTCTCAGGATTAAAAAAATCGATCGCTCTCGTCACTAGATCATCAGGCTCTAACATGCGACCAGGACCAATATCACCACAGGCTTGTGGTCCCTTTCCTGGCCCCCAAATATGTAAACCACGTTGCGCTAACACATTGATGTTTTCCTGTGTTGCTGGTGCTAAATACATCTCCATATTCATTGCTGGCGAGACTGCAATAGGCGCAGGAGCAGCCACACAAAGTGTAGTTAATAATTCATCGGCAAACCCAGCTCGTAAACGCGCTATCAAATTTGCAGTTGCTGGCGCAAGTAAAATAAGATCAGCCCATTTAGCGAGCTCAATATGCCCCATTCCTGCTTCGGCACGCGGGTCAAGCAACGAGTCCGCGACTGCATGGCCCGATACAGCTTGCATGGTCAGGGGGGTAATAAACTCTTTGGCAGAATTGGTCATCACAACTCTTACATCAGCCCCTTGATCCTTTAAACGACGTGTTAATTCGGCACATTTGTAAGCAGCAATGCCACCCGAAATACCTAATAATATTTTTTTTCCAAGTAAAGCAGACATAAAAAAGACTCGTTCGAGGGTTCAAAAAAGAGTGCAAGGATAACATAAACATTTTCAGCAAGATGTGATTTTATCGACTAGATTTAATATCAATTAAACATAAACAAGAGTGTAATAAGAACAAAAAATGGTGACTCTTAAAGATTGGCCAAACCAAGAACGTCCGCGTGAAAAGTTATTACTAAGAGGCAGTAGCGCGCTTTCTGATGCGGAATTACTTGCGATTTTTTTACGCACGGGTTGTAAAGGCATTGATGTGGTTGAACTATCTCGATTACTGATTAGTGAGTTTGGTTCTCTACATGCCCTTTTTGGCGCTTCTGAAAGTGATTTTTGCGCTAAAAAAGGACTTGGGCAAGCAAAGTTTGTGCAACTACAAGCGGTATTAGAGATGTCACGACGATACCTACAAGAGCCTCTGCAAAAAGGGGAGTGTTTAACCAGTGTAGAACAAACTAAAGCGTTCTTAATTGCCAAGATGCATGCTTATCCACATGAAGTTTTCGGTGCAATATTGCTAGATACCCAACATCAAATCATCTGTTTTCATGAATTCTTTTTTGGATCAATTGATAGTGCAACCGTCCATCCGAGAATTATTGTTCAGAAAGTATTACATGAAAATGCAGCTGCAATTATCTTGGTACATAATCACCCAAGTGGCGATCCAACCGCCAGCATTTGCGACCGAAAAATAACCGAAAAAATCATCGATGCAATGAAATTAATTGACGTTCGAGTTTTGGATCATTTCATCGTTGGACACCAAAAAACTACCTCTTTTGCCGAAAAAGGGTGGATTTAATGCTTTAATTCACAGATTTGTTGATCTTTCATACTCAATCATGTATAAAATGCGCCCTCGACGCCTTTGGCGACGGCTAAAAAAGGTGTTCGACTATTTTGCTCGAGTAAAACTATTATTTTGGAGAAAGCGACATGTCTAGAGTATGTCAAGTTACAGGTAAGCGTCCAGCTACTGGTAACAATGTATCACACGCAAAGAACCGCACACGACGTCGTTTCTTACCTAACCTACAAACACACCGTTTTTGGGTTGAGAGTGAGAACCGTTTTGTTAAATTACGCCTAACTACTAAAGGTATGCGTATCATCGATAAAAAAGGTATTGATTCAGTTTTAGCTGATATCCGTGCCAATGGTGAGAAAGTTTAAGGAGCTTTAAAATGCGTGATAAAATTCGTTTAAATTCAAGTGCTGGTACTGGCCATTTTTATACTACTGATAAAAATAAAAAGACTATGCCTGAAAAGTTTGAGATCAAGAAATTTGATCCAGTTGTACGTAAGCACGTTATGTACAAAGAAGGCAAAATCAAGTAATTTTGATTTTATCTGATAAAAACCCAGTTTATACTGGGTTTTTTTATGTCTAAAGAAAAGTGAGAAAGGATGCGACTATCAAAAAGAGGCTGGAACAATGTGCTTATCTTTGGCGTATTGATCATTGTTTTTCTATTCAACTTTAGCCATAAACTACTACTCAAGCCTAAAGTGCATGAACGCACATTAATCAGTAACGATGTGTTGATCGTAGAGATAAAAACACCAGACTTTTCTATTAAACGTGTCGGGCGAGGCTGGATAAGTGAGCCAAATTTAGGGTTATCTGAACATCAACTGTCACTATTGGTACAAAATTGGCAAAACCTGCCCCTTTCCACACAAAGTGCCATCACTCCCCCAGAGAGCAGTTTCATTATGCAAGTTTATACTGCCAATGAAGTACAACCAATTATTGTGCACTTAATACAGCAGGGCGATAATTACCTATTACAAACCGATCAAACCATGTCACTGTTTTTAAGTAGTGAACAGCTACCTCTATTTCTTGGTCGATAACAGTTAATTAGTCATGATGCTTACGACTTAAATCACGCGCTAAAATAAGCGATAGACCAATCATCTGTAAAAAAATAGACCAATTGCGCAACGTAGAAACTTCGCTACGTAAATGCATTTGTAACTCCACCAGCTCCAAATTAAGAAAAAATTTACTGTCTATCTCGTTTCTTATCGCTTCTTGATAAAGGTCGATCTGGTTATCCACAACTTGAATATCATCAACGCGTACCTTTTGATGTAAGTGCTTTTCTAGTAAAAGCACAAACTGAGAAGCAACGGTCTTATTAATTTCTCCCTGATTTACAAGCAGATAAAATATTTCCCGTTTGCGTTCAATTCCCTCTATTTGCTCCCACAATAAACCGATCTCTTTGTCATTATTGCTCATCTGCATCGATAAACTGTTGAGTTGATTAGTTTTAGCATCAATGAAAAAGTGACTAATAAGGGCTGCCAATATGTTGAATAGCAAACCGATTAACACAACAAACCAAGTGGGCACGCGAGACATCATTTATCTTCCCAAACCAATAAACTTAAAGAGATACACTGCCATTTGCAGAAGCTGAAGGTAAAATTGAAGTATAGTGTGCGTTACAGAAATGTTATAACGGCTATATTCGAATCAAGGAGAACAACAATGCCTGAATTACCAGAAGTGGAAACCAGTCGCCGTGGAATTAGCCCGCATATTATTGGCTCAACGGTTTACGATGTGGTTGTTCGCCAACCCAAACTGCGTTGGCCGATTCCAGCAACACTTCTAGCGCATTTAAAGGCACGTAAACTACTCTCCATTGATAGGCGAGCTAAGTACTTGCTACTCAATTTTGAAACAGGCACCCTACTGATCCATTTAGGCATGTCTGGTAGTTTACGTATCTGCACAGAACAAAGCCCGATAGAAAAACATGATCATGCCGATATTATTTTTGATAATTGCTTATTACGTTATACCGACCCGCGACGTTTTGGCGCAATTTTATGGTTAGGCGATAATCCGCAAGACTCTTCACTATTAGCCCACCTTGGTCCCGAGCCACTCAGTGAGAGCTTTACTGCCGAGCACCTCTTTCAATTAGCAGGTAAACGAAAAATTCCGGTGAAACAATTTATTATGGATCAAAAGGTGGTGACGGGTGTGGGAAACATCTATGCAACAGAAGCGCTTTTTATCGCCGGTATTAGCCCAATACGCGCAGCTGGAAACATCTCCGTCAAGCGTTACCAATTACTTTGTCTCGCAATTAAAGACATTTTAGCCAAAGCGATACAACAAGGTGGAACAACATTAAGAGACTTTGTCGGGGGTGATGGTAAACCGGGCTATTTCCAACAGACACTCCATATCTATGGAAAAACAGGCAGTGACTGCCCTAAATGCCAAACCGCCTTAAAATCGCTTAAATTAGCGGCTAGAAACAGCGTATATTGTCCCAAATGCCAGAAGTAAGTTTTACTCAAGAGGTAAATGGTTAGATTAAAAGCCAGACAATCATACTTTTTGCGATACGGGTACAGTTAAGTTTACTTAGCTCAAGAAAAATCATCGTGTTAACACGATGATTTAACGAAGAGCCACGAGACAATAGTGCTATTCAGAACCTACATTATCTCGTCATTTTCTTCACAAAAACCACCACAAAGAGTGCGATGGTAAAACTACCGGTAAAGGCCTCAAGGGCGGCTACGACTCGCGAGAACCCGACGGGAATAAAGTCGCCGTAACCTAAAGTGGTAAAAGTTACTACGCTGTAATATAAACATTCAAAAAAGAAGATAACGTTCTGCTCTAACGTTTGCTGCATTGAGAAAACCTGAAACTCTCCACCAAAACGCAACCCAAAGATATAATAAAAAAAAGCACTGAACACGATCAGCGCCCATGAGAACAACACCACCCGTAAAGGGTCTTCGCCGTAACCACAAAACAGATCGACGATTTTAGAGGAGAGGCGAGTCATCGAATAGAGTGGTTCTTGAAAACGCCGCATGGTTAACTCTTTACGTAAAAATGGTCCCGCCAACATAACCAAACCTTGTTGCTCACTGGTCTTTCTTAAATTACGGTAAATCTCTTCTGCTTGCTCATAAAAATCTATCGCCTGTTCATGATCGCCCTGTGCTTCTAATTGCTTAGCACTATTTTCTTGAATAATCGTTTTGCCTACCTTGATATGCTCTATCTTAGTATCATGAAATTTAATGCCCAATAGGTTGCACTCTTGCAAATGAGCACAATGAATATTGGCATGTGCTAAATCCGCTTTCATCAAACTGGCTCGAATTAAAATAATATTAAAAAGATGCGCACCACGTAAATTCGCGCGATACAGGTCCGCTCCAGTTAAATCAAAGCCACGCTGCGCCCCCTTTTTAACCAGATTCAAATTCTCTAAATTAGCATTTTTCAAGCAAATACCATGTAACATTCCCCCGTCACGTGCATGCTTTTCTAATTTTTGAGCAGTATCGGGGTCTGATTTAACAATGTCAGGATCATGCCAGTAACAAAATTCCGATGAATGGGTGTGCGTATGGCAACGATCGCCAAGGTGGTTGATATAACTACACGTTTCTTTTTTAGACATGACTATTCCCTCGCTATTTTTTAATTATAGAAAGAGAAAAAGGTTTTGCTTGGAAGGGGTGTTTTTTTAAACCTGTTTTGTGATTAGCGCTTTCTGCACACAACAAGGGGCAAGCTGGCTAATATCACCATTATGCTTAAATACCTCTTTGACAACGGTCGAAGAGATAAACCCCGTTTCGCCATTAGCGGCCAGCAATATCGTTTCTAATTGTGGGTTTAATGCTTTGTTTACTTGTGAAAGTTGTATCTCATAATCGGCATCGGTTGTACCACGAATACCACGAATTAATGCCTGCGCTTCTTGTTGTTTTGCTAAATCAGCCAGTAACCCAGAAAAAGGCAATACGTGTACACCTTCAATCTGTTGTGTCGCTTCTGTCACCAGCGCACAACGTGTTTGCAAATCAAAAAGTGTATTCTTGGTTTCATTTTTAGCAACGCCAACAATAACGCGATCCGCCAATCGTGAAGCGCGTATAATGAGGTCAAGGTGACCATTGGTGATCGGGTCAAAAGAGCCTGGAAAAATAACCGTTTTCATTGATACCCTCTACTTTACAACTGCGTCATTAATCTCTTTGAGTTCATCACGGGCAGACTCTGCATTCCAATAAAAGCTATACCAAGGCTCAGGGTTCTCCTCAGATCGAAACGTCGCTTTAGGGAACTCAATGGATATATGGTTATCTTCAAAGGAGTAAACGGATGCTCCGACCTTAACATCGCTGGCTAACCAAAAGACAATAAAAAGTACTAATGGGTAGATAAAAAATAGTTTAAACATTGTGCTTCCTTTACGCTTGTCGAAACAGTTTATTTCCCTTAAGACAAGTTATTGTTTAATTAAATGATGGTATTTTTCTATCATTATTTATTACGATTATCTCAACAACCATTCACTATTTCCAATAAAAAATAAAAAGCTATTTAAAACAAATGATTATTTACAATCGTCAAAAATAAGCCAAAAGTTGCATCATTAATGCTTTTTTTCCCAGCAATCTGCTCTATCTTTAAAGGTATCATTTCAGTGCACAGGAGAAAATACTCATGACCTATAACAAAATTATTGTTAGTGAAGCGATGAAAAGTACGTTTCTAACCTTGGCATTATTTACCCTGTTTGATCTCTTTATTCAGGGCTATAGCAATTACCACAATTGGATTATCTGCTTATATATCGTTTTATTTAGCGTTTATTACCTACTTGCTAAGCGATTCCTATAGCTTAAGTAAAACTTACTGTTTCTTGAGATTGCTTAAAAATAGCTTGCGATAAAAACGTTAAAAATTCATCACCACTGCGATCATCAATCCATTGACCATCCACATAATCATAATGATGGCCATTTTCTAATGTCGCCAACCACACTTGATGCAAAGGTTGTTGGCGATTAATAATCAGCTTACTACGATTTTCGAACTCTAAGGTTAGCAACCCTCCATTTTGGTCATAATCTACGTCTGCACCAGATTCTTCAATACAATCTTCTATGGTTTGGTACAACTCATCTGCTAATTGTTGAAATTGACTGTCATTCACGATCTATCTCCTTTGCTTTTTAACACTGAAGTGCGATTATAGAGGGCTAAAATTATTTAACTAGGATAAGCGATGAAAAAGCTAAATTTATTATTAATACCCGTGCTTTTTTCAAGTTTATTAGTTGGTTGTGGCATGAAAGGACCACTTTATCGTGCTCCTGAAACACCAACAGTAGAAAAACAACCACCAGCACCAGAAAAAACGATAGCAGAGCAAAATAGTGAAACGCTTGAAGATGAGTAACCAATCACTCAAGATTGTGCTTATTTATTAGCTATTACATAATTCACTCTCTACTTTATAAATTCAAGAAAATAAAAAGGATTTAACATTGGATCACTTTAATTATCAAAATGATGGCCGTCTTTTTGTTGAAGGACTTCCTATCGAAGACGTTATCGCAAAATCAGGTACGCCTGCTTACATCTATTCTCGTGCGACGATTGAACGTCACTGGAAGGGTTTTGATGAAGCAGCGGGTAGCCATCCCCACCTAATCTGTTATGCGGTTAAAGCAAACTCTAATCTGGGTGTCTTAAACCTAATGGCGCGATTAGGATCCGGTTTTGATATTGTCTCTGTGGGTGAATTATTACGTGTTATTCAAGCCGGTGGCGATCCTAAAAAAGTTGTTTTTTCAGGTGTAGGTAAAACAGAAGTTGAAATAGCGACAGCTCTTCAAGCAGGCATCTACTGCTTCAATATTGAATCAATTTCTGAGCTGTACCGAATTAATGACGTCGCCGGCACATTAAATATGCAAGCGCCTATTTCTATTCGTATTAACCCCAATATTGATGCTGGTACACATCCTTATATCTCAACAGGCTTAAAAGAGAATAAGTTTGGTATCGATATCGAGCAAGCTTCAACTGTTTATCATTTAGCAAACGATCTTGAGTTTATTGAAGTAAAAGGTGTTGATTGTCATATCGGCTCACAAATTACTGAAGTAGCCCCTTTTATCGAAGCATTAGATAAACTACTTATTTTAATTGACCAACTTGAAGAGAAAGGGATCAGCATTAGCCACCTTGACCTTGGTGGCGGTTTAGGTGTCCCTTATGACGCAGAAAAACCACCAGAGCCAAAAGAGTACATGAATGCGGTTATCGAAAGAATGGGGGATCGTCAGCTTAAACTCCTATTTGAACCGGGTCGCGCGATCATGGCAAATGCAGGTATTCTAGTGACTAAAGTTGAGTTCTTAAAAATCAACGACCATAAGAGCTTTGCCATTGTAGATGCTGCCATGAATGACCTCATTCGCCCAGCTTTATACAGCGCTTGGCAAAATATTATTCCACTGAACAATACTTTTACAGAGTCAGAAACTCGCCCACTACGTAACTATGATATCGTTGGGCCTATCTGTGAAACAGGGGATTTCTTAGGTAAAGATCGTCAACTTGCATTAGCAGAGGGTGATTATCTAGCTGTTCGTAGTGCTGGTGCATACGGCGCGACCATGAGTTCAAACTATAATTCACGTTGTCGCCCTGCCGAAGTGATGGTGGACGGTGAAAAAGCCTTTATCGTACGTGAACGTGAAGAGCACCGCACATTATGGGCGGGCGAGCACATTTTACCATAGAGATAAAATCGCCATTTAAGCTAACCTCAGTGTCCGCTTAAATGGCTTAACAACCTGTATTTATTAAAAACAGTATTACGTTAGAAAATAGATGGAAATAGAATAGAGATGAACATCCAGTTTTCAAAAATGCACGGCTTAGGCAATGACTTCATGGTCATTGATAATGTCACTCAAAATGTTTTCCTCTCTAAGGATGCAATCCGTCGTTTAGCCGATCGTAATTTTGGTATCGGATTTGACCAATTATTAATGGTTGAAGCCCCCTATGATCCCGATTTAGATTTTCATTATCGTATTTATAATGCTGATGGCAGTGAGGTTGAGCAATGTGGCAATGGCGCTCGATGTTTTGCACGTTTTGTAAAACTCAAAGGGTTAACACAGAAACGCGTGATTAACGTGAGCACTGCAAAAGGAAAAATTCAGCTTAAAATCGAGCAAGATGGCAATATCACTGTAGATATGGGGAAGCCTATTTTAGAGCCAGCAAAAATCCCTTTTGAAGCGCAGAAAGAAGAAAAAACCTATATTTTACGCGTCGAAGACCATACCGTTTTATGTGGTGCTGTTTCAATGGGCAACCCACACTGTGTAGTGCTAGTCGATGATATTGACAACGCCCCAGTAGAGACTCTTGGTCCATTATTAGAAAAGCATGAGCGCTTCCCTAATAAAGTGAATGTTGGGTTTTTACAAGTGATCAGCCGCGACTTTGCCAAACTACGTGTTTGGGAGCGAGGGGTTGGTGAAACGCTAGCGTGTGGCACTGGTGCATGTGCGGCTGCAGTTATCGGCCAATTACAAGGCCACCTAGACACGCATTGTTCCATTGAACTTCCAGGCGGAAAACTAAAGTTTTTCTGGCAACCGGGACAAAACGTGCGCATGACAGGAGCAGCAGAGTTTGTATTTGATGGGCAAATTCAAGTTTAAAAAAGTAGACAGATTGGTTTTCATCTCTGTCTACTTAGCGACTTACTGTTTACCGTCTTAATAATGAAATCGTTACAGCAGCCCATTGAAGAGTACTTAAACCACCTTGCCAGTCAACGTGGTTTAAGTCCTGTGACCATTACAAACTATCGCCGTCATTTAATAGAGTTTACCAACCAGTTAATTGGCAAACAGGTAAATGAATGGATTGAACTAGATAGTAATCACGTACGCTTAATGGTGAAAGAGCTCAACCATAGTGGTATCAAAGCGCGTTCCATCGCAACAAAGTTGTCTTCATTACGATCATTTTTAGAGTTTCTCGTACAAAATGAAGTGCTTACTTTCAATCCCGCTAAAGGCGTTGCGGCTCCCAAATTAGATAAACCACTACCTAAAAACATCTCTGTTGATGAAGTCTTTCAGTTACTCGACATTGATGACCAAGACCCGCTAAGTGTACGAGATCAAGCGATGATGGAATTAATGTATTCCTCTGGTTTAAGGTTAAGTGAGTTAGTGGGCATTAACTTAAAAGATGTAAAATTACGTGAAAAAGAGATAATGGTACTGGGTAAAGGTAGTAAACAACGCTTACTGCCGATCACTCAGAAAGCGGTGCTGACGCTACACGCATGGTTAAAGTTACGCCCTGAATTTTGTGAAGCAGGAGAAACCGCTCTGTTTACCTCTAAACTTAAAAAGCGCATTTCCGTGCGTAGCGTACAGGCGCGTATGGAAAAGTGGGGATTACAGCAAAACTTAGCAAGCCACCTTAATCCGCATAAGTTACGCCACTCTTTTGCCACTCACATGCTCGAATCGAGTGGCAACTTACGTGCAGTACAAACACTTTTAGGTCATGCAGATTTAGCCACAACACAAGTGTATACACACCTTGACTTTCAACATCTTGCAGAGGTGTACGATAAAGCACACCCTCGCTCTAAACGGAAAAAATAATGAAATTTTATCGACCATTAAAACCTTTTAAAGCGATCAGCTTTGATCTTGATGACACGTTATATGACAACCACCCGATCATCAAAAAGGCGGAACAGGACTTTCTCATCTATTTAAACCAATCCTATCCAGAGCTGAGTGAATTAGATGCCCGTCAATGGCGGTTATATAAAAACCACGTGGTACGAGAAAAGCCACAATTAGCTGAAGATGTTTCATTATTACGTATTGAAATTTTAAAGCGTGTAATGACTATTTTTGGCATTGCTGAATATAAAGCGATTGAATACGCACCTATTGCCTTTGCTGAGTTCTTGCGTTTACGCAGTAACTTCACGGTGCCACCTGAAAGTTTATGCTTGCTTGATAAATTGGCTGAACATTACCCTTTAATCGCGATAACCAATGGCAATGTTGATGAGAAACAGATCGGTCTCGATAATAAATTTCAATTCATTCTCAAAGCAGGTGCTCCTTTTAAAGCCAAACCACATCACGATCTTTTTGTAGAAGCGGCTCACCGACTAAACATTGAAGTCAGTGATATTCTACATATTGGCGATCACCTCATCAGTGATGTCTTTGGCGCGCAACACAGCGGAGCACAAGCAGTTTGGTTGAATGAACACAAACAGTCGCTCACTGGTGCAAGGTTATTACCAACGGTTGAAATTACCCATATTAATACACTATACTCACTCATCACTGAATAAATAAACAGGCTTTTTTATGGACGTTTCCTACTTAATTGATGGTTTAAACGACTTTCAACGTGCTGCCGTTTCTGCTCCAGAACAAAACATGCTGGTATTAGCGGGCGCCGGAAGCGGTAAAACACGCGTTTTGACCCATCGTATCGCATGGTTAATGCGAGTAGAAAACATTCCAACCTATGGCATCTTAGCAGTTACCTTTACCAATAAGGCAGCTAAAGAGATGCGTGGACGAATTACCGATATCTGTCCTTTTCAAATTGGAGGCATGTGGATAGGTACTTTTCATGGTATTGCGCATCGCCTATTACGCTTACATTATCAAGAAGCTAACTTACCCGAACAGTTTCAGATTATCGACAGTGATGACCAACAAAAGATGATAAAACGAATCATCAAGACCCTTAACCTTGATGAGAAATACTACCCTCCAAAAGAGCTACAGTGGTATATCAACGATAAAAAAGATGAAGGCTTACGCGCGAAACATATTGATGCCGGTTATAGCTTGCAAGACAAACAACGCCTACAGGTTTATCAAGCCTACGAAGAAGCTTGTCAGCTCGCCGGATTAGTTGACTTTGCAGAATTACTGTTGCGAGCTCATGAATTACTACTTAATAACGCAGCTCTGCTTAAACATTACCAAGATCGTTTTAAACATGTATTGGTTGACGAATTTCAAGATACCAACAAGTTACAATATGCGTGGTTAAACCTACTCACAGACAGTGATAATTACTTAACTATTGTTGGTGATGACGATCAGTCTATCTATGGTTGGCGAGGCGCTGATATTGAAAATATTCAACGCTTCTTAAAAGAAAAAAATAATCCAGTGACTATCCGTTTAGAGCAAAACTACCGCTCTACAGGGCATATCCTGAATGCCTCTAACCAACTGATTCAAAATAACAGTGACCGCTTAGGTAAGGAGTTATGGACCAGTGGCGAAGCCGGTGATCCAATAGCGATTTATAGCGCCTTTAACGATTATGACGAAACCCGTTATGTCACTTCACAAATACAAGCTTGGGAGCGAGAAGGTAATAAGCTATGTGACTGCGCAATTTTATACCGTAGCAATGCGCAATCGCGTCTTTTTGAAGAGCAGTTTATGGCCAACCAGTTGCCCTACCATATTTATGGTGGACAGCGCTTCTTTGACCGTTTAGAGATAAAAGACAGTATCGCTTATCTACGTTTAATGAATAACCATCAAGATGATGCTGCATTTGAACGTATCGTTAACAAACCGAAACGAAAAATCGGTAACACCAGTCTCGATAAAATCCGCCTTTGCGCACGCGAGCAAGGGTTTACACTTTGGCAGGCAAGTGTTCACTTACTAGAAAATAAACAACTTAGCGCAGGTGCACGTAGCTCACTGAGTGGTTTTATTGAACTAATCAGCCGTTTTAAAAGCGAAACCTCTGAGTTACCGCTATTTCAAATGGTGGATCACATCATCAACCATTCAGGTCTGAAAGCGATGTTTGAAGCGGAAAAAGGTGAGAAATCACGCAGTCGCATTGAAAACTTACAGGAGCTTGTTTCTGCAACGAAGGGGTTTGTTATTCCTGAAGAGGAGCAGGAGATGGATGAGCTGACCGCCTTTCTTGCTTATGCGGCACTTGAATCGGGTGATAATCAAGCCGACGAATTTGAAGATGCCGTACAGTTGATGACTATGCACTCCGCAAAAGGGTTAGAGTTTGCGCAAGTATTTATGGTAGGTGTTGAAGAAGGTATGTTCCCTGGACAACGCTCTACTGAAGATGAAACGCGCCTCGCAGAAGAGCGTCGCCTTTGTTATGTCGGCATGACTCGAGCAATGCAAAAGCTAACCATTTGTCATGCTGAAAGCCGACGTTTGTATGGGCAGGAGAAATTCCACTCTGCGTCGCGCTTTATTGCTGAGTTGCCTGAAAAAGATATTCAATTTGTGCGTAAAAAAGCGCAGGTCAAACGGATGCAACCGGCGGCAAGCAAAGCCCCCGTATTTAACGGAGAAAGCCAAGATGTTTTAGGCTTCAAATTAGGCCAACAGGTTAGGCACGTAAAGTTTGGCGAAGGCACAGTGATCGCGCAAGAAGGCAGTGGTGACAACAGTCGTTTACAGGTGCACTTTATCGAAGCTGGCAGTAAGTGGTTAATGACTGCCTATGCAAGATTAGAGGCGATATAGCGCTAACTATCTGAAATTATTAACGCTTCTAAGACGCCTTAATTCGTTTTGCAAAAAAACTAAATGACAGGTCGAATTATTAGCGTTTTTAGCACATTTATTATTCATAAAACTGTAATTTGTAGCTACGCTTTAAGGGAATAAAATTATTTCTCAAGGAGCCTCTGATGCGTTTTAAGCCGATAAAAGAATTCTTAGCTCATATTGAAGAGTGCCATCAAGCACTTGCGGATCTTTATCTGCGATTAAGCCTCGAAGCAAAAGATGAAAAAGTAAAACTAATGCTCGATTTTATGCGTAATAAAGAGCAGTTATCCTATTTACACCTCCATGAATATGCACAGCAATCACCCGACAGTTTATTAGAGACTTGGTTAGATAACGTCTTTGATCAAAGCTTTCCAATGAAGTGCCAACAAATGAAAGTACAACCTGACTTAGCGGTCGAAGATGTCGTCGCACTCGCGATGAAACTAGATATGCAACTGATCGAACTCATGCAAACGGCTGCCTATAATTCTCCGACCATTGAAGCCGAACTTGCCTTAGAGAACCTCAGTAATCAAGAAGAAGAAAGCTTGCACCAAGTGGTCATTGCGAGCCATGAATTTGAGTTTATGTAATCCTAATAACATTCGAATTAAATAAGTTATTTTAACCGGTAAAATAGAGCCACTGTTTCCTTCATTTGCTATAACGCGAGTCTGAAACAAGTAACCTTAAACGCAGTCTTTACTGCGTTTTCTTTTTTAAACAGATAAACAACCAGAGAACTAGCTTGCGATGAATAACACGCTAGTTTTCCCTGCCGATAAATTGTAGAATTCCCCCTCTATTATTAGTCCGTATCAATTGGTGAATTATCTATGAAAGCTTTTATCCAGCAACAACTTGAACAAGCGATTGTTTCCCTTAAAAAACAGCAAATCGTTCCTGAAGATATTCAACCCCGCATTGCTATTGATCGCACTAAAGATAAGTCGCACGGCGACTTTGCCAACAATCTAGCATTGATGCTTGCTAAACCAGCAAAGCAAAACCCACGCGCACTAGCAGAACTTATTGTTAAAAACTTACCTACTTCTGATCTCATTATTAAAACAGAAATTGCAGGGCCAGGCTTTATTAACTTTTTTATCAATCCAAACTACCTAGAAAAACAAATCGATAGCGCCTATGCCGATAGCCGTTTAAATGTAGAGTTAATTGAAACACCACAAAATATTGTTATCGATTACTCATCACCAAACCTTGCTAAAGAGATGCACGTTGGTCATTTACGTTCAACTATTATTGGTGATGCAGTAACAAGAACTCTTGAATTTCAAGGTCAAAACGTTATTCGTCAAAATCACGTGGGTGACTGGGGAACGCAATTTGGTATGTTGCTCGCTTACATGGAAGAGCTTCGTGCACAAAACGCTGAAATTTCAAAAAACCTCGCTGATTTAGAAGTTTTTTATCGCGCAGCAAAGGGACGTTTTGATGAGTCAGAAGAGTTCGCCAACCGTGCACGCTTTTTAGTAGTAGAGCTACAAAGTGGTAATGAAGAATGCTTAACACTCTGGAAAGAGTTTAAAGATATTAGTATCTCGCACTGCCAAGAAGCTTATCAACGTTTAGGCGTGAGCTTAAGCCTTGAAGATATTCGCGGTGAAAGCGCTTATGATAAAGACCTTTCAGTTGTCGTCAGTGATTTAGATAAAAAAGGATTATTACAAGAGAGCCAAGGGGCGAAATGTGTTTTCTTAGAAAGCTTTAAAAATAAAGAAGGCGAGCCACTACCCGTTATCATTCAAAAGAAAGATGGTGGCTTCCTCTACGCAACTTCTGATTTAGCAGCCATTCGCTACCGCCAATCATCATTGAACGCCGATCGTGCGCTTTACTTTGTTGATGCGCGCCAAGGATTACATTTCCAGCAAGTGTTTGAAGTCGCGCGTTTAGCTGAATTTGTAAAACCTGAAACAACACTTGAACATATGCCATTTGGTACTGTAATGGGCGAAGATGGGAAACCATTTAAAACACGTGCAGGCTCAACACCTAAACTGGCAGACTTACTAACAGAAGCAGAAGAGCGTGCCTACGAATTAGTAAAAGAGAAAAACCAAGATATGGCTGAAGATGAACTTCGTCATATCGCTTCAGTAGTGGGTATTGCTTCGGTTAAATACGCGGATCTTTCTAAAAACCGTACCAGTGATTACACCTTCAGTTTTGACAGCATGTTAAGTTTTGAAGGCAATACCGCACCTTACCTGCTGTACGCTTACACGCGTGTTGCAAGTATCTTCAACAAGGCAGGTATTGAAATGGATAGCATCACCGCTGATGTTGTGCTCAACGAAGAAAAAGAGAAAGACCTTGCGAGCAAACTGATGCAGTTTAATGAAATTATCAATCAAGTGGGTAAACAGGGGATGCCTCACTTCCTATGTGCTTATCTATTTGAATTAGCAGGTTTATTTTCAAGCTTCTACGAAGCATGTCCGATCTTAGTTGCCGATAATGAAAGTCAAAAACAGAGCCGTTTAAAATTAGCCGCTTTAACAGCTAAAACATTACAACAAGGCTTATCACTATTAGGCATTAACACCCTAGAGCGCATGTAACATGGCACAGCCCAATAGACGAAAAAAAAGCGTTGCTGTCAAAAAAGAGAGACGAGCAGCCCCTAAACGACCGCAAAAAAACAAGCAGGGGTTTCCTTTTTTAGCGCTTGGCATTGCGATAATGTTATGCGCTTTTATCGGCTATTTTATTTTTGCTGTGGATAAACCAGAGCCTGTGAAAGCGGTTAATAAGCCTCCTGTTAAGCAGGAGGAAACATTGCCAGAAAAACCACAACCGAAATGGCAATATGAAGAAGTGCTGCCCAATAAAGAGGTGGTGGTTGATATCCCCGAAGAAAAGAAAAACACTCGTCCTTATCAGATGCAGTGTGGCTCTTTCCGTAAACAGGGCGATGCTGAGACATTAAAAGCGAGAATCGCTTTTCAGGGACTCAATAGCACAGTGAAAAAGACCGGTGACTGGTATCGTGTTATTTTAGGCCCCTACGAGAGAAAGCGCTTGGCAGAGAAAGATCGCCATAAACTGCAACGAGCCAAAATTAATGGCTGCCAAATTTGGTATTGGCGTTAATACCAAATCCACTAAATAACTGATCAATATTAGCGGAATTGGTATAACCATAAACAGCACGGATAAAAAGGATAAATGAAAATTTATCCTTTTCTATTTTTATCCCCCTTGAAATTACCCTATTCCCCCTTATATCTACTAAATACACTTCAATGAACAGGTAATTAAAATGACAACTATTGTTTCAGTACGCCGTGGTAACCAAGTGGTTGTAGGTGGCGACGGTCAAGTTTCTCTCGGAAATACAGTCATGAAAGGTAATGCACGAAAAGTGCACCGTTTATATAACAATCAAGTTATCGCAGGTTTTGCAGGCGGTACAGCAGATGCATTCACGTTATTAGAGCGTTTTGAAGCAAAGTTACAAGCACACCAAGGTAATTTAGAGCGCGCTGCCGTTGAACTCGCAAAAGACTGGCGTACCGATAAAATGTTACGCAAGTTAGAAGCGTTATTAGCCGTTGCAGACAAACACCACTCTTACATCATTACTGGTAATGGAGATGTAGTACGCCCTGAAAAAGACCTGATTGCAATCGGATCTGGCGGAAACTTTGCCCAGTCAGCAGCCCTTGCACTATTAGAAAATACAGAGTTAGATGCGAAAACCATTGTTGAAAAAGCACTTACTATCGCAGGCGATATTTGTGTTTTCACCAACAGTAATCAAACCATTGAAGTTATTGATTTTGATAGTAACGATAACAGTAGCGATAAATAGGATAAAACTATGTCAGATTTGACTCCAAAACAGATAACCCATGAATTAGATCGCCACATTATCGGTCAAAGTAAAGCTAAACGTGCCGTTGCCATTGCACTGCGTAACCGCTGGCGTCGCATGCAACTTAATGAAGATATTCGTCAAGAAGTGACGCCAAAAAACATTCTGATGATCGGCCCAACAGGTGTTGGTAAAACAGAGATTGCACGTCGCTTAGCAAAGCTAGCTAACGCACCATTTATCAAGGTTGAAGCGACTAAATTCACTGAAGTAGGTTATGTTGGTAAAGAAGTAGAAACCATTATTCGTGATCTCGTTGATGTATCAATTAAGATAACACGTGAACAAGAGATGAAAAAAGTCACAACCAAGGCAGAAGACTTAGCTGAAGATAAAATTCTTGATATCCTTCTTCCTCCAGCACAAACAACAAGTGACTGGGATACCAGTGGCGATACCGTTGAGGAAGGTGCTGCACGTCAATCATTCCGTAAAAAATTACGCGAAGGAAAATTAGACGATAAAGAGATTGAAGTCGATGTGCCTGCTCCGCAAATCGGCGTAGAAATCATGGCACCTCCCGGTATGGAAGAGATGACCAATCAATTGCAAGGTATGTTCCAAAACTTATCAGGCAAAGGTGAAGTTAAAAAACGCAAAATGAAAATTAAAGATGCGTTAAAAGCGATCATTGAAAATGAAGCGGCAGGACTGATTAACCAAGAAGAGCTTAAAGAACGCGCTATTTTTGCAGCCGAAAATAACGGCATTGTATTTATCGATGAGATAGACAAAATTTGTAAACGTGGCGATAGCAGTGGCCCAGATGTTTCCCGTGAAGGCGTTCAGCGCGATTTATTACCGTTAATTGAAGGCTCAACAGTAAGCACTAAGCACGGTATGGTAAAAACAGATCACATGTTATTTATCGGTTCAGGTGCATTCCAAATCGCTAAGCCTTCAGATTTAATTCCTGAGTTACAAGGGCGTATGCCAATTCGTGTTGAACTAGAAGCTTTAAAAGAGGAAGATTTAGCACGAATCCTGACAGAGCCAAAAGCATCTTTAAGTGAGCAATACCAAGCATTGTTAGCAACAGAAGGCGTAAGTGTTGAATTTACACAAGATGGTATCGATAAAATCGCAAAATCTGCATGGCATGTTAATGAAACAACTGAAAATATCGGCGCACGTCGTTTACATACGTTAATGGAGCGCATTATGGATGAACTCTCTTATGATGCAGACGATCGTAAAGGTGAATCGATTCGTATTGATGCCGACTATGTTGCTAGCGCGTTGGATGAAGTGATCGAAAACGAAGATTTAAGCCGCTATATCTTATAGTCTTTAAGTAATAGCAAGCATAAAAAAAAGCCCGAGCAAGTTTCCTTGTTTGGGCTTTTTAGTTACGGGGTAGGTTACGTCATCATAATCTTATATGTACTAGCTCAGACTTGCGATGCTCTCTTTTTCGAGTTCTTGGAAGTATTTTACCGTTTTAACTTTCAAGTCTTGTTGCGCACCTTGATCAGCAACAATCACCGCTTTTTTATGTAATTGCAGTGCAGTTACCGTCCAAAGGTGGTTCACAGCGCCTTCTACTGCTGCTTGTAATGCTAATGATTTATTATGGCCTAATGAAAGGATCATCACCTGCTCTGCATCTAACAAGGTAGCGACACCAATTGTGAGTGCATATTTAGGCACTTGGTTAACATCGCCATCAAAAAAACGAGAATTAGCAATACGAGTATCATCAGTTAAAGTCTTAATGCGCGTGCGAGAAGAAAGTGAAGAAGCCGGCTCATTAAAGGCAATATGCCCATCAACGCCCACTCCCCCCATGAACAAATTAATTTTTCCGTAGGATTTAATTTTATCTTCATAAGCTTGGCAATGCGCATCAATATCAGTGGCTTTACCATCTAATAAATTAATGTTTTCTTCTTTTATATTGACGTGATTAAAGAAGTTTTCGTACATAAATGTGCGGTAAGATTCTGGGTGGTTAGGCTCAATACCGACATATTCATCCATATTAAAAGTGACCACATTTTCAAAGCTCACTTTGCCTGCTTTATATAGTGCGATCAGCTCTTTATAGGTTGATAAAGGGGTGCTTCCTGTTGGTAAACCTAAAACAAAAGGTTTTTCTTCGCTGGGATTAAATGCATTAATCGTTTCAACAATATGACGAGCAGCCCATTGGCCAACTTGTTCTACAGTTTGTAAAGGAATAAGTCTCATAAATAACCTCTAATAATTAGTGTAAAAGTAATTAAAACGGACTGTCTTTATCTAGCGCTTCACAGAGTGAAATGATAGCCAACGCTAATGACGATTTAATAACCTGTTGCTGCCTATCAATTTGCATCTGATAAAAAGCCAGATCAATCTCGTCCTGTGCAACCGATACCGGTTCAAACACCAGCATATTTATCTTTTTCGCTACATGAAGCGCTTCAATTGAAGTTACAATGATAGGATCTGTAAAGTTATACTCAGCGCTATCATTATTCAGCACGCTTTTAAGTTTAATAATGCCTTCAAAATCATGATAAATATCATGAGGTACTACACCTAAGCCAAACAATAATTTTAACCTTACAGAAAGCTCCCCTAACGGGCCTGAATCGTGTAATAAAGGCCCAACAACGGATTGCACTGCAAAGTCATTTTTTAGAAAAATACGTTCAATAAGCGTTTGAATAACCTGCTCAAACACATCAACGGCTGAAATAAAAAAACCACGTGCAGTAGTGCTCGTATTTAGATATTCCAGAATTTCATTTTCTTGTAATTTTTTGGACATAAGCTCTGCTGTTTTAGTTAAGTGGGGTGCTCCCCACTATGAATTATTGCATTGCAGTAAATAATCTCTCAATCTCAAGCGCTTCCTTGCTAGTTGGTGCTAAGCCCGTGTATTTGGCTAATGTTGCGAGGAAACCAATACTTTCAAGTGAGGTTTGTAATTCGAGTGCCTGAGGATCATCACTGTTTGTATATTTAAATGCGGCTGCAATACCTTTTAATAACATTGTATTATCGGTGCCATATTCAATAGTACCTAATAACGGTTTTACTAAACGATCATTTTCACCAAGCTTGCGAATAGGTTGTCGACCTACTCGATCAATTTCATCATGTAGGTAAGGATTAGCAAAACGTCCGATAATTTTTTCGATATAAGCATTGTGAAGCTCACGATCAAAACCGTAACGTTTAATCAAAACTTCACCACTCTCTTGCATTGCCTGTCTAACCTGAGTGCGAATAACATCATCATCAATCGCCTCTTTCACTGTTTTATGGCCAGCAAGTGCGCCTAAATAAGCTGTCATGATATGGCCAGTATTTAGAGTAAATAATTTACGTTCGATAAATGCCATTAAATCATCGGTTTTTTGCATACCATCGATCGCTGGAATTTCTCCTTTAAATTGTTGTTCATCAACAATCCATTCACTGAAGCTTTCTACGGTAACCTCTAGCGGATCATTGGCAGCCTCAGAAGGAGGTACAATACGATCCACCGCTGAATCAACAAAGCCCACCAAACGATCCATTTTTTCATGATATTTTTCATCAAGGTGCTTATACACCTCTTTTTTGATGTAACTCGTACCGCGGATCATATTTTCACAGGCAATAATATTAAGCGGTTCATCATTATTAGCTTCAAAGCGTAATGCTAATCCCTGTGCGATTTTTTTAGCAATAATGGCCAACACATTCGGCCCAACTGCGGTTGTTATAAGATTGGTTTCTCCAATTAAGTCAATCAAATCATCACTGTTTGAGTTAATCGCATTGACCGAGGAAACCACCTCAGTTTGGCAGTCTGAACCAACGACTTTAACATTGTATGTATGTAGGGTATTGAGCTGATCGATAATTTGATCATCTACATCAGCAAAAGTGACCTCTACATGTGCGTCTGATAACAGTTTCCCGATAAAGCCACGGCCAATATTGCCGGCACCAAAATGTACTGATTTCATAATATATACCTTCTAATAATTAACATTGAAAACAGCGCTGATAAATCAGCGCTTGATATTAAGCTGCCTGTGGCTCACTTAGTATTTTCAGTACCTTTTGAACATCCTGACTATTGGTTAATGTTTCAATAGCTTCAGGGTCATCCAGTGCGTTAGTTATCGTGGTGATAACATTAATATGTTCATCATTTTTAGCGGCAATACCAATCACCAGTTTCGCAATATCGTCTTTATCATCTCCAAATAAAACACCTTCTGTGTATTGGCAAACAACAATACCTGTTTTAATCACACTCTCTTTTGCTTCAATTGTACCGTGTGGCACTGCAATTGATTCGCCAAGATAAGTCGTAACCAATTTCTCACGTTCAAACATCGCTTCTACATAGGCTGGCTGAGCATAACCTAGCTTAACCAATTGCTCACCAGCAAATTGAATCGCCTGTTGCTTATTGCTCGCTTTCAACCCTAAGTGGATATTATCTGCCGTTAACTCAAAAGCGGGCGGTTCTTTTGCTTCGTAAACATCATCATTAGCAGCCATCAATGGCATACTCATATTGATATCATCATTAGCGGCTGGCTTTGCGTTGGCAATAACAATCTCAGAAACAAGCGCATCATACAATGTGCTATCTAAAAAGTTAGTGAGTGATAAATGTTTAGCGTGAGCAGCATGAGTACGTGCACGTGCTGTTAAGTCTTTATGGGTAACAACAACATCAACATCACCAGGCAAATTATTAATAGCACAGTTAGTGACACTAATATTTAACCCTGCAGATTTCACTTTTTTAGCTAAAAGACTTGCACCCATCGCACTTGAGCCCATACCCGCATCACAAGCTACAATGATTTTAGTAACACCAGACATGTCGATATTGTTATCTGCTTTTGCTGTCATTGGTGCTTCTGTTGCTTTACCGCTGTTTTTAAGGCCATGCATTTTACTAGATGCTTCAGATAACTTATTGCCATCATCTTCATCAGTTTGTTTCTGTGTTTTCATCAATAATGCAGCGACTACAAACGAAACTGCAGCTGAAGCAATTACCGATAACACAACACCAATTAACGACGCTTTTGGTGTCATTAGTAATACCGCAAAGATTGAACCTGGAGAAGCAGGAGAAACAAGTCCAGCATTAAACACTGTTAGTGTAAATACACCCGTCATACCACCAGCAATAACAGCTAGAATTAAACGTGGATTCATTAGCACATATGGGAAGTAAATTTCATGAATACCGCCAAAGAAGTGAATAATACTTGCACCACCAGCAGTTTGCTTAGCTGTACCTTTACCAAACACCATGTAAGCTAATAATAAACCTAAACCAGGGCCTGGATTTGCTTCAATAAGGAAGAAAATTGATTGACCAAAGTCAGTCGACTGCTGAATACCAAGCGGCGAGAAAATACCGTGGTTAATCGCATTATTTAAAAATAGAATTTTAGCAGGCTCAACAAAAATAGAAGTAAGAGGTAATAAGCCCGCATCAACTAAACCATGTACACCAGCGGCTAACATTGATGATAGCGCTTTAACAAATGGCCCAATTAGGTAGAAGGAAAGGATACATAAGATCATGCCGATAATACCTGCTGAGAAGTTATTTACTAACATCTCAAAGCCACTTTTCACTTTACCCTCTACCGCCTTGTCGAATTTCTTAATGGCATAACCACCGAGAGGACCAACAATCATTGCGCCCATAAACATAGGGATGTCGGTACCGATAATCACACCGATGGTTGTGATTGCACCAACAACAGCACCACGATCTCCGCCGACTAATTTACCGCCAGTATAACCAATCATCAAAGGAAGAAGATAGGTAATCATTGGACCGACTAGTTTAGCGAGTTCCTCATTAGGGAACCAACCTGTTGGAATAAATAATGCCGTAATAAAACCCCATGCAATGAAGGCTCCAATATTTGGCATAACCATATTTGATAGAAATCTACCAAAATTTTGTATCTTGATCTTAGCTTCAGATGATATCATGTGCGTACCCCGCCCTATGTAGTATTCAATTATGTTAGTTAACGGTTCGTCAAAACCGTCATTTGCTTCAAACACAATTAACTTAGCATATAAAATTGAATATGAAATAGGGTGGGATTTTACGTGACGCAAAGCTCAAAAAACAAACAGAAAACAAGAAAAACAGTGACTCATATCACTAAATTACACTGTAATTTTACTACAAATCTTATTTCTCACTGCAAAGAAAAAGACTAGCGTGATATATATCACACAACCCAACCAGCAACAAAAACAAAATAAGTGACCTATATCACCAAATAAAAGAAATCCTTTTCAGAAAACGAAAAATTTAGTGACCTTAGTCACACCACAAATTTGTAACCTAGCAGTCACTGTTCTTTTATTACACAATTTATTAACGGTTTTATAACAGTTTTGAGATAAATCAACACTTGAATGTGTGGTTTTTAATCAATTTAAACCACATCAATGATCGGGTGGTTCATCTGCCATCCCCCCATTAGCAAATAAGCTTTCAATGGAAACTTCAGATAGTTATACGGATTGTTATGGAATTTAAACTTTATTATTCCTGTTGAGGCTTTTTAAGGTTATTACAGGCATAAAAAAACCACCTAATGTACAAACACTAGGTGGCTTCAGAAACAATAATTAGTGATAGTTATGAAAGTGCAGCAACCGCTTCTTTTACTAACTCAGCAATCTTACCCCACTCTTTATTATCAATTAGATCAGCTGGCACCATCCACGTACCACCACAAGCTAACACTGCATCAATATCCAAGTAGTCATTGATATTAGTTGGTGAAACACCACCTGTTGGCATAAAACTTACAGGATAAACAGCTGTTAGTGATTTAAGCATTGAAACACCGCCAGATGGGCCGGCAGGGAAGAATTTCAAAGTAGTAAGACCCATTTCCATTGCTTGCTCAACTAATGATGGGTTATTCACGCCAGGAATAATTGGCATGTTACGTTGTTGGCAATATTTAACTGTCGTTGGGTTAAAGCCAGGGCTAACAATAAAATCAACGCCTGCATCAATCGCTTCATCAACAGTCACACTGTTTAGTACTGTACCCGCACCAATAAGCATTTCAGGAAATGCTTCTCGCAGGTTTTTAATCGCTTGAGCAGCAGCAGGCGTACGGAAAGTGATTTCAGCACATGGCATACCGTTTTCTACTAATACTTTACCTAAAGGAACAGCATCATTTGCATCTTTAATTGCAATAACTGGAATCACTTTAAGCGACTGTAATCTTTCATTTAATGTTGTCATTTTTAATCCTAATAAGTTTTTATAATTAATCTACAAATGCGTCTGTGTACTTAGTATCAATTAATGCACCTTTATGCTGGATAACAGTTCCAGCAAGTTGATGGCCTTTTTTAGCAGATACTTCACTTGATTCGCCTAAAATACGTTTTGCTAAATAACCAGCTGCAAATGAATCGCCAGCAGCAGTAGTATCGACTACTTTTTCAACTTTAGTTGCTGGAACGCTGATTGTTTGCTCAGCAGTAACAATTTGACAGTTGCCACCACCACGCTTAATAACGATTTCTTCAACGCCTAACGCTTGCGTACGGGCGATACACTCTTCGATATCTACATCGCCGAATAGTGCTTGTTCATCATCAAACGTTAATAGACCGGTATGTGTTACTGCTAGAATACGTTTAAAGCTTTCAGCTGCTTCTTCTTTAGATTCCCATAACTTAGGACGGTAGTTATTATCAAAATAAACTTTGCCACCAGCAGCTTTACAGCGACCAAGTAAATCATAAAGTTTTTCGCGGCTTTCTGGTGATAAGATAGCAACGCTAATACCTGATAAGTAAATAGCATCTTGTGCGACTAGTTGCTCGATAAGCGCTTCACTTGCAGTTTCAAGCCAGAACTTAGCAGCGGCGTCACTACGCCAATAGATGAAGCTACGCTCACCCGAGTCATCAGTTTCAACCATGTATAGACCTGGCTGTTTTGTTTCTGAGCGTTGTACAAACTGTGTATTTACACCTTCAGCATTCCAGCTATCAATCATATCTTGACTGATTTTATCTTGGCCTAGTGCTGTAACGTAATTTACGTTAACACTTTTATTAGCCGATAAACGTGATAGATAAACGGCAGTATTTAATGTATCGCCACCAAAACCTTGACGAAAATTATCACCTTCGTGCAATAATTCAATCATACATTCGCCGATTAAAGCGATATTTAGATCAGCCATTTTTTACTCCTTTTCTATAGAAAATCAGCACGCTTTGGCGTGAATACGTCAATTAGTATACTGCCTTCTTCTAAAGCAACAGCGCCGTGCATGGTCATTTTAGGTGCGTTATAAGCATCACCTTTTACAAGTACTTTTTTCACGCCATCGATCTCTGCTTCGAAGCTACCTTCAGCAACATAACCGATTTGGTCATGGATTTCATGTGTATGAGGAGCACCAATAGCACCCTTTTCAAAATGTACTAAAACAAGCATTAAATCATCTGTGTAAGCGACTATTTTTCTTTTAAGACCGTCACCAAGATCATCCCAAGGGGTGTTTTCATCGATAAAAAATGGATTCATGTTTATTTCCTCAAAATTTATTTAATAATATAATTTGGACCAACAGTTTCAGTGGTCATAATTTTTAATTGGTTCACATCTGCGCCTTGTTGTGGCAGATAGAAAAAGCTATTTTTCTCTTTTACGCCTTGTGTCGCTAGGCTGTAATTATTTAACTGTTTTGCTTCGATTAATTGGCCAATATAGCGCTCATTCTGATAAGTCGCTTTCTGTAACGGGAACTGCTCACTTGCTCTCACTGCCACTTGTTGTTCATTAGTGGTCATCACAAAATTATCCGCAAAATGGATATCGACACCGCCGTAAATATTCTCTACCTGTTTGTTATCAAACAAGCTCACACGGTGACCTTGACTACCATGTACAATCCCCCAATCGGCATCATAAATAGTGTTGTTGGTAATGGTGATATTTTTCGGTGTCCACTGCTTATTTAGCTCTTTACCTTTAACCGATTGGTCTAGCTTTTCACCATTAGCCACATCAATAATACCGGTGTTTAAAACAATGCCACCGCGTACATCAGCATTACCTTTAATATCACCTTCACTACCACGAGTGCCGGCTATATAGTTATTACGAATCACATGATCTTCATCGTAGATACGCATACCACCTGTTAATTGTTTGTTGTTACCAAGAATAACGTTATTTTCAACGATGTTTGCTTTGCCGTGACGCAGTGAAATCATCGATGCACTATTAAAAATAGTATTACCACGAATGATATTTTCACCTGATTTCAAAGAGATCATTTCACGTTCTCCATCCATATCAACAAACAAATTTTCTTCGATTAATGTCTTTGATGGAAATTGGGATGCTTTACTGTCTCCAACACGAATAGCCTCCCAACTATTACCGTTGTAACGAATCGCTTCTTTGATAGCAAACTCGTTATATTGATTTGGTTTTTGGCTATAGAAAAGATTATGTTTAATAATATGATTGTCAGCCGTTTCATCTTTTTGTACACCAATTAATGTACCGCGCTTATATTTAGCTTCAAAACGGTTATTAATTAATTGTGCATTTTTTCCCCAGAGTGAAATCCAAAGATACTTTGGATACTCTTGGCGACGCTCGTCAGGTTGATAAGCATAATCATGATTGAAGTCTTTAAACGTAGTGTTCTTTAACACATTGTTATCACCTTCCAGACGCAATGCACCAAAGCGCTCAGCAGGTCCACCTTCAGTAAACACTAGGCCATCGATCACAACATTGTTACTTTTTACCACTAGTTGTACTAAGCCAGTTAACCATGCTTGTCCTGGCTTTTCAGCTTTAATGGTGATGTTGTCTGCATTAATTTCAACAATGCCTAAGTCTTGATAACGGCCTGGGCTAAGGATTAAAGTATCACCCGATTTTAATGTTTGAAGTTGCTCTTTTAAATTTTCAACTTGTTTTGATTGTGTTGCATTTACACTACTGGCAACGATTGGGGTTAAACGTTTATTGTCTAGCAAATCACTATGCGTAAGGGCCATCAATGGCTGACTAAGCATTGCTGCAATAGCAATAAAGCTTAACTTTTTCATATAAATAACTCCTAAGGAAAAGGGTGAGGAGCAACCTCCTCCCCTTAATAATGACTTATTCAGCTTGTGCTGGTTTACGCGCGGCTTGTAACAGTAAGATACCTGCTGTTAACACCATGCTTCCACATAAGATAAACAATCCGCGTCCTGATGGTTCATTTGGAATTAATGCCATTGCCAGAATACCGAAACCTGCAATTGAGATTAAATTACCTAAAATTGAACGCTGTTTTGTATCTAGGTTTTGTTGCTCTTCACCTGATGCGACAACCGGCGTATTCCAATCGCGGAATAGCTCATCAATCTCTTCTTGACGCGCTTCACTACGAGGCTTAAAGAAGAAATAAGTACATAAGAAGAAACCACCCGTAATAACAACATGCGCACCTAAGCTTAAACCAACTTTCAGGTCAGCCCATTCACGGCCGGTTAATGCTGTTTCTAAACCAAATAGGTTTTCAATGTGTCCTGCTGTTAACGCAATACCAAATACATATGAAACCACACCACCAACAACTAATGTTGCCCAACCAGACCAATCTGGTGTATTACGTACCCACATACCAAGTAGTACAGGAATTAACATAGGGAAGCCGATTAATGCGCCAATATTTAATACAATATCGAATAAGCTTAAATGTTTCAGTGAGTTGATAAATAGACCAATGGCAATGATGATGATACCCATCGCAACCGTTGCAAGACGACTTGCTAACATAAGCTCTTTTTCACTTGCCTCACCTTTACGTAAAATTGGCGAGTAGAAGTTACGAATAAAGATACCTGCATTACGGTTTAGACCCGAATCCATTGATGACATGGTTGCAGCAAACATCGCAGCCATTAACAAACCAACCATACCTGCTGGCATCACTTGCTGTACAAAGGCTAGGTAAGCTGCATCACCCGCTTTATTGCCCATAGACTCAAATGCTAAAGCAAAATCAGGCATAAAGGCATTTACATACCAAGGTGGTAAGAACCAAATAACCGGACCAACAATCATTAATACAGCCGCAAGACCAGCCGCCTTACGTGCATTTTCACTGTCTTTTGCACACAGGTAACGGTATGCGTTAATACTGTTATTCATTACACCGAACTGTTTCACGAAAATGAAAACAATCCAAAGAACAAAGATGCTCATGTAGTTAAGGTTACTACCGACCATGAAGTTACCGTTAAAGTTATCAACAATATTCATGATACCGCCACCATGGAAGTAAGCAGCAATTGCACACGTAATAGTTACAGCCATAATAACTAACATCTGTACAAAGTCAGAAGCTACAACCGCCCATGAACCACCAGTTACAGACATAATAAGTAATACTAAACCCGTTGCGATAATGGTGGTGCCCATATCGATACCAAACACAGCTGCAACAAAGATCGCCAGACCATTTAGCCACACACCTGCAGATATAATGCTGTCTGGCATGCTACCCCAAGTAAAAAACTGCTCTGAAGTTCGACCAAAACGTTTTTTGATCGCCTCAATAGCAGTAACAACACGGAGCTGTCTAAACTTAGGCGCGAAATAAGCCCAGTTCATAAAGTAACCAAATGCATTGGCTAAGAATAATATTACAATGGCAAAACCATCTGTAAATGCTTTACCCGCGGCACCGGTAAATGTCCATGCAGAGAATTGTGTCATGAAGGCAGTCGCACCAACCATCCACCAAAGCATTTTACCGCCGCCTCTAAAGTAATCACTAGTGGAAGTGCTAAATGAGCGGAACAACCAGCCTATTGCGACTAAAAATCCGAAATAAGCGAGTACAACAACTATGTCTATATTCATAATGATGCCTATACAAGTTAGTTAATAATGAATGAATGTAAAAAGTGTATATGACTCAAGCCTATTTGTAATACAAAAAGACAATACATGTGATCCAGATCATGATTTTTTATGATGTTTTTTTAAACTAGATATAAATCAGATAGATAGGTATTTTGTGGCAAAAATATTAACGTGTTTCACGGTTTTTAATTATAAACGAGTAATAAAACAGATAGTTACAATAAAAAACAGTTACTTACTAATTAATAGAAGGCAAAAAAAGTATATTTATAGCTAATATATGTCAATAAATAACGGAATATATCAATAACAATTTAAAATAAAGGTGATTTATTATTCTATTTGTATTATTTTATATGTAATGTTTTTTTACTTTATTGAGGTTGTTATGCAAGCTAATTTATCTACTGTTCTTATGGATCAAGAAGAGATCAATGAAATACAACAAGAATTAGGAAAAGCTTCTTTAATGGGCAAAAGCCTCGAACAACTCATTATTGATACTGATAACTATATGGCATTGCCTCTTGATGTTCCTGGTCATAGCCCAGCAGGAGGGTATGCGCATAATAAACATCAACAAAATGGTAAATATATTGATCAAGCAGGTAGACTATTTTTAATTACCGGCGATGAAAAATATGCTCAATTTACAGCAAACTTATTAATGCAATACGCTGATAAATATTTAAAGCTTGGTTTTCAAGAGCAGCGTAATACCAACCCGCCAGGCCGTTTATTCCACCAGCTTTTAAATGAACATGTTTGGCTACTTTATGCCAGCTTAGGTTACAGCTGTATTAGCCATTGGTTATCAGCCACCCAACGACAAGAGATTATTGCTCGCTTATTTATTCCTCTATTAGATATGTCGACTGTCCAATATGATTTCGATTTTGATCGTATTCATAATCATGGTATTTGGGCCGTTGCGTCAGTTGCTATTTGTGGTGCAGCAATAGGCCAAGATAAATACATCGACATGTCTATTCATGGCCTAAAAGGCGATGATGAAGAAGGTGGGTTCTTAGCACAAATCAGTAAACTGTTTGCACCCTCTGGCTATTATATGGAAGGTCCTTATTATCATCGTTATGCAATCCGCCCATTAGCTATGTTTGCTGAACTAGTACATCGCTTTCGCCCTGAATTAGATATTTTTAACTTTAAAGATCAAGTTATTGGTAAAACCATCCAAGCAATGTTATCAACTGCCTATCCTAATGGCGTATTTCCTGCTTTAAACGACGCTTCCAAAACAATGGATATTAAAGATGAAGGCGTAATCATCGCACTTAGCTTGTTTGCTAAACATTACCCAGAAAATGAAAATATTTTAGGTATGGCAAAAATTCAAGAGCGAGTTTGGGTTAATGGATGTGGGTTAGTGTTATCAAAGGCATATGAAGCTAAAAATAAGATTGAGATGCCCTGTTTACCAAGTGTTGAGCTCAATGAAGGTCGTGATGGTGACAAAGGAGCCCAGGGATTTATCCGCATGCAAAATAATACCGGTGATATAAGCCAACTGGTAATGAACTATGGTCAGCATGGTATGGATCATGGTCACTTTGATACTTTAGGATTAACCTACTTTAATAATAACCAAGAAGTATTACGTGAATATGGTTTTGGTCGTTGGGTAAATGTAGAGCCTAAATTTGGTGGTCGTTATCTTGATGAAAACAAATCTTACGCGCGTCAGACTATTGCTCATAACCTAGTCACTGTCGATGCTGGCTGTCAAAACAGTTTTGATATCAACACTGCAGAAGCAAAACATGGTGAACCACATTTCTTTATCGGTAATGGTAACCTACAAGGCATGAGTGCATATGCCCATGACTTTTACCCTGGCGTAACACAGCAACGTACATTATTGTTGGTAAATCATGAACAGCTTGCACACCCACTACTTATCGACCTTTTTCGTTTGAGTAGCGAAGAGACACATCAATATGATTACGCATTACAGTATGAAGGCCAGATAGTACGAACCAATGTTGAACTTGAACACCATAATACGCTCAATTCAATGGGCAATGACTTTGGTTATCAACATCTATGGAATGTCGCACAGGGCAAGGCTCAAGACACAACATTAGTAAGCTGGTTACAAGGGCAAAGTTATTATACTTGGCTAAGTGCATCATCATCCGATGATACGCTTTTCTGCACGCGCACAGGCGCGAATGATCCTTCATTTAACCTACGCAGCGAAACCAGCTTAGTTTTACGTCGACAAGCGAGAAATAGTTTATTTGCCAGTGTTATTGAAACTCATGGCTACTTTAATGAAGCAATTGAGGCTAGCCTTGATGCGCGCGGTAAAATACAACATATTAATATTATTGGCTTTAATGATCATGCATCGATCATTGAAGTATATGGAGAAGGTATTGATTTAACGATCATGGTCAATAATGCTCCCGACGCCACAGTAGATAGCCAAACCACTATCGAATTTAATCAACAAACATACAGCTGGCAAGGATTTCTAGCAGTAGAATCAAAGAGGTCTTAATCATGAGTTATCAACCACTACTAATTAGTTTTGAAGAAGCAGCTGCATTACGCAAACACCTAAATAAAGATTCTTTGATCGGCCACTCTATTGCCGAAGAGATTGAAGCTCTTGAATCATATATGCCGATAGGTATTGAAATTCCTGGGCATGGTGAAGCTGGCGGTTACGAACATAACCGTCACAAACAGAACTACATCCACTTAGATTTAGCAGGTCGTTTATATTTGATCACTGAAGATAAACGTTACCTCGATTACGCAACAAGCATGCTAATTGAGTACGCGAAAGTTTACAAAACACGTGAATTAAACATTAGCCGTGATTCAAATAAGCCTGGTCGTCTATTTCACCAAACATTAAATGAAAATATGTGGATGTTATATTCATCATGCGCATACTCTTGTATTCGCCATGAGTTAACTGACGATCAACAGCAACTTATCGAAAATGATCTTTTCAAAGTAATGCTAGAAATGTTCGTTGAAACCTATGCAGAAAACTTCGATATTATTCATAACCATGGCCTATGGTCTGTGGCAAGTGCTGGTATTTGTGCTTACGCAATTAATGACCAAGCTACGGTAGACAAAGCTGTATATGGGCTAAAAGGCGATAGTGTTTCAGGTGGCTTCATAGCGCAACTTACACAACTATTCTCACCAGATGGTTACTACATGGAAGGCCCTTACTATCACCGTTTTTCATTACGTCCTATCTTCCTATTTGCAGAAACCATTGAACGTCGCCAACCTGAAATAGGTATCTACAAATTAAAAGATGAAGTGATTAAAACGACTGCCTTTGCGGTCATGTCGACAGCATTCCCTAACGGTACATTGCCTGCACTTAATGATTCATCTCGTACCATGGATATTAAAGATCTGGGTATTTTATTAGCGACCAATATCTGTTTTAAACGCTATGAACAAAATGAAACGTTATTAGCGATGGCTAAACATCAAGGTAAAGTCTGGGTTCATCATACCGGTGAAGCACTATCAAATGCTTTAGATAAAAATGCTGATGTAGCAAACTTTAACTGGGGTAGCTTAAGCTTAACTGACGGGGCACAGGGTGAATGTGGCGGTATTACGATTCTCCGCCATCGAGATGTACAATCAGATGATAGTATGGCGCTACTTTGGTATGGCCAGCACGGTAGTGATGCGAAGCTACACTCTGCATTGGATCATGGTCACTTTGACGGTTTACATTTAAGTCTATTTAATAATAATCAAGAGTTCACGCATGACTACGGTTATGGTCGCTGGGTAAATATCGAGCCTAAATTTGGTGGTCGTTACATTCCTGAAAACAAAACCTACTGTAAACAAACTATTGCCCATAACACCGTGGTAGTTGATCAAATCAGCCAAAACCAAGGTGTCACTGCAATTGCTCAGCAACACTTTGGTGAAAAACACTTCACTTTATTAGGTGATGACAAACTACAGGCAATGAGTGCTTTCGCACGCGGTTATTACCCGGGTGTTGACCAGCAACGCACTGTCATCATGGCCGAACTTGAGGGGTTTGAAAAGCCACTTATTATCGATCTATTCCGTATGATCAGCGATGAGCAACATTGTTATGACTACCCTGTTCATTATACGGGTCAAATTGTGCATACTAACTTTGAATATCAACAGCATAGTAGTTTAAATACGCTTGGTGAAGCACATGGATATCAACATTTATGGAATATCGGTCAAGGTAAAGTTGAAAAATCATCGCTTACTACTTGGTTAATGGGTGATAGTTATTACTCACTAATAAGTAGTGCAAATGAAAATAGTGAATTTATATTTGCTCGCACAGGCGCAAATGATCCTGATTTCAATTTACGTAGCGAGCCGATGTTTGTATTACGTCAGAAAGGCGATAATCATCTATTTGCTAACGTTTATGAAACACATGGCTACTTTAATGAAGCAATAGAAGCGAGTTTAAATGCACGTGGTTTAGTTCACTCTGTTACCGTTTTGCATTCGAATGATGATGCTTCTGTGGTCGCGATTAATCTAGTTTCAGGAAAACAGATTAAAGTTTGTGTTGCTAATCGCGTGGATGTCGATGCTCAAACAAATAATAACGTTGAAATTAATGGTGAAGTAATTAACTGGCAAGGTGCGGTTGCACTCATTTAATCACTTTATCGAGTGGGTGGTTTTACCTAAAACCACCTTAAATAATACCAATTCCGCTAATATAGCGATCAAATATTACGCAGGAAAAAGGAGTTAGTTCAAAGCGAAAATTGATGCAAATAGTTGTTCCCTTTACGAAATTTTTAACGCTGAAATAGCTTCTTTTAACCAGTAAGATTGATCAGTTATTTAGTGGATTTGGTATAACATTAAGCCGAGTAGGGTAGACAACCTTTACTCGGCTTTTTTATGAAAAATGATAATACTAATTTGGATGAGTAAGTTGTCTAACATTACACAAAAAAATGAATATGGATAAAGCGTTTAATTATACAATAGCTGGCTATTGGGATTTAAAATAACGAAACGATCATTAATTTTAACCAACAAGATTGATCGGGTATTTATCTAGGTTGGTATAAAGTTTAACTAGGATCTATTTTCAGATCGCGAAAAGTCGCTTTATCATCTTGAAAACGTTTCTTTAACAGCGCTAAATAAAGCTCTGCCGTTGCTAATGCGTCAATTAAAGCACCATGTGCTGGATATTCAGGTAAACCATGTCGTTCACGTGTGGAGCTTAAACGGAAGTCTGCCGATTGTGCACTGCCTTTATGAATAATGAATGATTTTTCAATACTTAAAGTATCTACCCATAACAGCGGTAATGGCGGTAAATTAAATTGTTTAGCGACATAGTAATCTAAAAAACGTTTCTCAATGACACTGCCATGTGCAACTAATACTTTTCCGACGAGTGAGGCAAAGAATTTTTCTAATATCTCATTGAGGGGCGTCCCATTTTCTAACATTTCAGGCACAATATGATTAATGATTGCTGTTTCAGCTTTGATTTTTTTAGTCGATTTTACAAACTGTTCAACCGCTTCTGAGAGTAATATTTTTTGATTTTGAATGGGGAGATAACCAATACTTAATAGGTGATCTGTTTCAGGGTGGAAACCTGTGGTTTCAATATCTAAGGCGATATAGTCCAGTTTTAATAGATCCTCATCAATATCGGGTAAAGGCGCGCGAAGTAATGCCAGGATATGATCCGGTATCTTATGTTTGTTAATATAGCGCGCCCGCTTTCGTTGTAATTGATTGAGTGGATGAAAATAGTTAAACATCGATAACATCAACCTCTCCTTAAGATATATCCACAGAAAATGCTTCACGCGTAAAACGTAATTTAGCCGCGTCCTGTAGATCGGAGATGATCCTAAATGCATCTTTTAAATGTTTTCGTTCAAAACTACCAAAAATATTAGGATCAATATGATTATCAGGCTCTCTACCCGCTTTTAATTCTTTAAGCTGATGTGTGAGGCGAATTTGAGTAATAAACCGAAATGCCCCTAATACATTTTTTAACATCTCTTCACTTAACATATTCTTGTCATAAGCCTCGTTAAAACGTGTCACGGTTTCGCTAGAGGTTGCCCCTGCAGCTAAACCATAAATTCTCGCTAAATCAACAATTAGCGTCAGTGCAAACTTCTTAATATTGAGCATATTAGAGTGACTTCCTGTTTTTTCTAGCACCAATGAATTAAAAATACCTAGTGGGGGATTAATTGATATTGAATCACGCACCAAAGAGGGAAGAAAAATACTCGATTTAGCAATGCCATCAAAAAGGTGTGACTGCAACTCATTATTAAATTGCTGATCGCCGAATAACCAACGAGTTTCTAAAAAGACACTGATATTCAATAAACAGTCGTATTCAGGGTTAGCTATCCATTTATCATAATAAGCTTTCCACACACGTAAAGGCTGACACCATTTAGGGTTAGCGGCCATAAACTTACCAGTACACAGCGGAAAACCACAGGCGTCTAAGGCATTACAAATCCACATTGAAAAATGCTGAAAATATAATCGGTCGCTTGATGTAGCTTCATCAGACAATATGATGGCGTTATCTTGATCTGAGAGCATATGAATTTCATTACGAGCATGAGAGCCCGCCACTATCCATGCGTACTCACAAGGTGGCGTACCAAAATGTTTCTCAGCCATTTGAATTAAACGGCGATTATAAGCATCCATAATCATCGTCATTACATGGCCAATTACATCACCGTTTACTTGTCCCTCTACTAACGCTTCAAAAATAGCTTGGCGTTCAGATGTAAGTAATGCTAAATCCTGTGCTGTTTCTGCATACTTAATTTTTTCAATAAGAAATACAGCTTGCATACGATTATTTCGCACCAAATGAGTGGTAGTCAATAAACCAAATACACGGTTATTTTCAACAACAGGTAGGCTGCGAATATTATGTTGCATCATCAATGAGGATGCTTTTAACACGAGATCATGAGGGCCGATAGTAAGTGGATCTTCTGTCATTACTTGTGAAACTGGCGTTTGAATATCTACGCCCGCTAAAATAACACGTTTAGTCATATCACGATCAGTGATTAAACCAACGATAACCCCCTCTTTCATGACAACAGCTGTCGGTGAACACACGGCGATAATATCGCGTGCCACCTCCTGAATTGGTGTATCGTGTTGCACCACTGCAATTTTATCACTTGCAACTTCGGACACCTTTTTGACAAAGATGCCTTTTTCGCTATCCGACCAAACAACATCCAGTGCAGAATGCAGACGAACCTGTGCATTACTCGCAAAATGTTCAACAAATAACGGGTGTTCTTCAAGTAGTTTTAATAATTCAGCATGGGGAATTAAATACAATAACGTGCTTTCTATTGCTGTCGCAGTGTAGTCTTCTTTATCCTCTTTATGCTTTTCTAAGAAGGTAAAACCAAACAGGTCTTCTTCACTCAATTTTGCACGTAACATACCACTGTGTTTACGCTGCTCCATTGAGCCAGTTCGAATGACATAAAGATATCGTAACTCATGCTCTCCCCCAAAATGGATCTGCTCACCCTTCGCTAAATAAATGATTTTAATTGAAGAAGCAATTTGTCGCTGTAAATCACGAGGTAACTTATCAAAGGGATCAATACGCGCGATAAAATCATGAATATTAGGGATCAAAGTTTGAGGCATAATTAGTCCATTATAATATTTTTAAAGCTAACGAAAAAAGCCATTCTTTATTAAAGAATGGCTTTTAAATCAACGTCTGTCTAGCTTATTAGAGAGCAATTTCAACACTACTATCAATAGCCCAAATTACTTTTCTAATTTAGTGAAGTAATCGAAAATAACAGGTACATCATTTTGACCTAAACCAGCATCAACACCAGCTTGTAGGGCTTTAGAAGTACCTTCAGCAATTGGAGATTGAGTACCTAAATCAGAAACCATTTGTAAGAAGTAACCAAGATCTTTGTTTGCATTAGCAACAGAGAAACCTAATTTTTCTTCATTATCAACAGCGTAGAACTTAGTAAACTGCATGAATGGTGAATTAGAAGGGCCTGCAGACATAATGTCGAATAATTGTTGACCATCAACGCCAGCAGCTTTAGCTACAGCAAACGCTTGAGACATCGCAGTAACTGTCGTCATACCAATAAAGTTATTAATTAACTTAGTTGTGTGGCCCGCACCTAATTTACCTAAATGAAATACGTTCTCGCCTTGCTCTTCTAATACAGGCTTAACTTTATTAAACGTTTCTACATCACCAGCCGCCATGATGTTTAATAGACCATCTTTAGCATGTGCAGGAGTACGGCCAAGAGGAGCATCGATCATGCCACAACCTTTCTCTGCTAACGCAGCACCGATTTTTTGAGTTGAAGCAGGAATAGAAGTACCAAAATCAATTAATGTAGCACCTTCTTTCATTCCAGCTAGCACGCCGTCTTCGCCGTATACGATTTTTTCAACAACTGCAGAAGTTGTCAGGCAGAATTCAACGATATCAGAAGCAGCAGCTAATTCTTTAGCAGAAGTGAATTGCGTCGCGTTACCACGAGCAAGTACAGCATCAACAGCATCTTGGCTTAAATCCATCACGTTTACGTGGTAACCACGTGTTTGTAAGTTTTCAACCATGTTGCCGCCCATAAGGCCAAGACCGATGAAACCGATTACTGGTTTAGTCATAATAAACTCCTGAATATATTAATGTATGGATAGTTGAGAGTAGCGTCAGTATGCTGCCTCTTTATTAAATCTGTTGCTATAATATACATCTCTTATTTGTATTACAATACAACAAATAAAAATAATTACATTTAATTTATTTATTGAAGCTTTAATAACAACTATAAAACCGATGGAGAGGCTAAATCAGTTTTAAACAAACTTATAAAATACTAATTTTAAAGAATATATATCAAACCATAAGGAGGAGGTACATATAAAGTTAGCTTGAGGCAAATAGTAAGCAAAGAGGTTTAATTGACTTTTTAACGATATATAAAAGGAAGTACAGTTATAAGTTTAGGTCTTACAACTAAAATCAGAAAACTAAAGCAATGGAATTTAAAAAATGATCTCGTATTACGCAGAAAGAATTAAACTACCAAGGCGTGAGATAGTGAAGAGAGTGATTATCCCTTCAAAGCTCACAACACAGGTAGCGTAAATGTTAACAAGTAAGACTGAATACCTTTTTAACTCTTTTGGTATTAGTTGCTTGTTGGTAAACGATGATTACTGTTATTCAATAGATCAGTATTCGCTTGTCTTGCTTTATCAGGATCGCCCGCCATGATTGCAGTATAAATAGCACGATGCTCCTCAATACATGTTCCACCTTTTTCAGATGAATGGCCAATAAAGCTTTTAAACATAGTACACAGTACATTAGCAAAAGGGAGGAAAAAATTATTACCGGTAGAAGAAAAAACCAGTCGATGAAACTCCATGTCAGCTTCAGTCCATGCTTCAACATCAAAGTTTGCTGAGATTTCATCCATTTTTTGAAAGGTGTTAGATAATAAAATACGCTGCTCTGCACTTGCGTTACTAGCAGCCAATGCAGCGGCTTCAGGCTCAATAGCTTTTCTCAATGCTAAAAACTCTTTATAGATTAGTTCATTATCACCAATATCAATAATCCAATCTAATAACTGCGGATCTAAAAAGTTCCAATTATCTCGACTTTTAACACGTGTTCCGACTTTAGGCTTGGATTCAAGTAGCCCTTTCGATGTCAGTAGTTTAATGGCTTCTCGAAGAGCCGTGCGACTGACACTAAATTGTTCGCATAAAGCCATTTCGCTAGGAATGATATCGTTCTGTGCTAACTCTGCAGATAGAATTTTACGTGCTATTTCACGAGCAACTTGTACATGCAAGCTTCTCTTCGAACCCGCTATTTGAAAAAATGAATTACTCATGGAACCTCCTTATTGTTTCAATCTAGCTCTATTGTAATACAAATAAGCAGGGTAATATAGTAAACAACAGCTTTAAAATAAAAAATCATATTTTAAAGCTGTTGTTGGTACTTAAAAATTAGAAGCTGTAGCGAATACCTACACGGCTTCTTAATTCACGGGTACTAGACAATTCGTTAATGCTTACATCGCCAAACTCTAACCATGGAGTCCAATTACCCATTTTATAGTGAGCAGTTAAGTTATTTTCATAGTTTGTATCTTTACCATCATATAATAAGTAATCAGAGTCATGTGATTTGTAGTAGTTTAGCTCGATCCCTAAACTCAAGTTTTCAATCTTATAGCCAGCATTAAATGTATAACGGTTACGGAATTTTTTCTCATCTTCACCTGGTTTTACATCTAAACGGTAGCGTGCACTAAGTGAAAGGTCATCTACAGCATCAGGTGTATAAGTAACACGTAGTTGAGGTTTATAAGTATCACTTGAAGCGCCAAATTCGATTGGCATACCAGGTTGTAGAGCCCACTCACTATTAATAGCCCATTTATAGTTAATACCTATCTCTGAACCGTTATTTTGCAAGTCTTTCATAAACTCACCATCGGCACCTTTAAACTTAAGCTCTAAGTCAATAGATAGGTTGTTTTCAAAGGTATTTCCCATTTTTACTCGGCTAGAATGTTGATCTGTTTTACCTCTATATTCGTGACGAAAGTCAAGTGAAGCAGCTGTAACATTTGCTGATACAAAGCTAGCTGCAACAACAGCAATTGCGGACTTAGAAAGTTTCATAATAGATCCTTAGTAATAGTTAACGTGTTTATTTGTATTACAATACTACACTACTACATATAAGGTAAATGCCTTTTATAGAGGTATAAAGAGAAAGGTGATCTAGTTCAAATTTTGTTCGTTATTTATGATAAAAAAAATCAACTAAGTAAAGGTTATTCAACCATCGGGATCGCTCAAAAAATAAATAGTAACGGGAGAGGATATTAAAGGCATTCTACACTATGGCTACCTTTGCTATTTACATTACAGTTGTAATGTTTAAACGATAAAAGTTAACTACGGCATGAGCGTCTGCTTCCAAGCTACTATTACTATATCTAGGACCAGATATCAGGTTTTCTGTACGCATATTACATTGATTATGCGCATCAGCTTTTAAGTCCATTGCATCATCAAAATTCCCCCGCTCAAGAAGATGGCCAGCCAAGCATTTTCCTAAGTCATGCTTGAAAACACACGTTATTCTTTATCATAGCAATTCCAATAATTTACTTATCAGCTTACTCTAATCACGATAACACAATGAAATGAGGCGCTTTGGCTCATCACAAAAACGATTCCAAGCGACACAACATTTGTCCATTATATCGTTGTATCGTTGTAAGTTTTAAAGTAACGGTTCGCTATTTCATTTTGACACAACCAGCTCCACACATTTACAACTGGGTTAAGCTCTGGAGAACAAGGTGGAAGATGCATTATCAATAGGTTATCAAACTGATCCTCTAAATATGTTTGATGCCAACTCGCCTGATCCATAATGATAACGGCGTGTTTGCCACTTGGTGTTGTGTCTAAAATTAATTGGAGATCCTTTATACCAATTCCGCTAATATAGTGATCAAATATTACGCAGGGGAAAGGAGTTAGTTCAAGACGAAAATGATGCAAATGGTTGTTCCCTTTACGAAATTTTTAACGCTGAAATAGGTTCTTTTAACCAGTGTGATTGATCAGTTATTTAGTGGATTTGGTATTAGCTAGTTTGGCGATGGGTGAATATTGCTCATGCCCCATCGCTTCGCGATATTCACCCTACTACTATACGCATTATGTAGTTTAATATTGAAGCACCTTATAAATGATTATTAATCATTTCTTTCTGTCCAATTACGGCAAGCAATTAGCTATGCTTCATTTTTAAAGTCCCTAAAACGAAAAAACTCCAGATGTAGTCACAAAAATTGTTCGGATACCTAAGGTTTAGCTGGGTTGGCGATGGGTGAACATTGCTCATGTCCCATCACTTCGCGATATTCGCCCTAATGCTATACGCATTGTGTAGTTGAATATTGAAGCACCTCAGAAATAATCATTAATCATTTCTTTCTGTTAAATTAAAGGTAGCTATTGCCTTGCCTGTATTCGAATTAGGCATCATCGCTAAAGTATTAAAACTAAAAAATAAAAAAACTCCTGATGTGGTCTCAAGGATTGTTCGGATATTTAAGGCTTAGCTCGGTTGGCGATGGGCGGACATTGCTCATGAGCCATCGCTTCGCGATATTCGCCCTACTGCTATACGCATTGTGTAGTTGAATATTGAAGCACCTCAGAAATGATTATAAATCATTTCTTTCTGTCCAATTAAAGCTACTGTCTACGGTAGTGCAGTTCACCTTTCCCCATGTGGGAGTAGGTCATAAATCGTAGGCAATAAAAAACCCCTGTCGGGAACTAACTCGACAGGGGTTTGTTATTAGGCGTTTGGCGATGACCTACTCTCACATGGGGAGACCCCACACTACCATCGGCGCAACTGCGTTTCACTACTGAGTTCGGAATGGAATCAGGTGGGACCACAGCGCTATTGTCGCCAAACAAAAAAGTTAATTAGAAAAGCTGTTTGTTTCCACTATTTAACTTCGTTAAACAGTACGAAACTGCAAATTACTTCGTAATCTGCTTGTTCTTCTTAATCTTAGCTT